>JBGPOC010000127.1:0-6758 GCA_041487825.1 Candidatus Dormibacteraceae bacterium
ACCGGCTGCTACCGCTGCCTGTTCCCGGAGCCGCCGCCACCAGGCGAGGTGCAGAGCTGCGCCGAGGCCGGCGTCTTCGGCGTGCTGCCCGGGATTATCGGCAGCATGATGGCCTTCGAGACGATCAAGTATGTGCTCGGCATCGGCAGGTCGATGATCGGCCGCTACCTCCTCTTCGAGGGCGAGGACATGACCTTCCGCGAGCTCAAGCTGCCGCGCAGCAAGGCCTGCCCGCTGTGTGGCGAGCACCCGACCGTCGATGCGCTGATCGACTACGAGGCCTGGTGTGGAACGCCGGCCATGGAGCCCTCTCAAGCCCAAGCAAGCTAACTGGTGGACCGTCCCGGCGGGTACAGTCCACTACTGGAGATGATCCAGCTCGATAAGCACGACGCCACGCGTCTCGACAATGCCCGCGGGATCGTGCGGGGCCTCGGTTCGGTCCTGGTCGCCTACTCAGGTGGAGTCGACTCGACGCTGCTGCTCAGGCTCGCTCTGGACGAGCTGGGCGAGCGGGCCGTGGCGGCGCTGGCGAGCTCTCCCGCGTACCCCGAGTCCGAGCAGGAGGACGCGCGAGTCCTGGCACGCTCCATGGGGGCGCGGCTCGTCGAGGTGTCGACACACGAGGTCGAGCTCGAGGAATACACGCGGAACCACCCGGATCGCTGCTTCCACTGCAAGGAGGAGCTCTTCGAGACGCTGGAGCCGATCCAGCGCGAGCTCGGTCTGGAGCACCTCGCGTACGGCGCGACCGCTGACGATGCGGACGACCACCGCCCCGGGCATGGGTCCGCTGTCCGTCGCGGAGTGCGCTTCCCGCTGCTGGAGGCCGGTATGGGCAAGTCCGAGATCCGGGCCGCCGCGCGGACTCTCGGTCTACCGAACTGGAACAAGCCGTCGTTCGCCTGCCTGTCGTCACGCATCCCGCATGGCACCGAGGTGACCGTGGCGGCGCTGCGCCAGATCGAGGTCGCAGAGTCCGCGTTGAAGGCCGCCGGCTTCAGGCAGGTCCGCGTCCGCCACCACGGGGACGTGGCGAGGATCGAGGTCGAGCCTGCAGACATCCCGCGCCTCGTCGAAGAGCGCGATCGCGTGGTCGGTCTGCTGCGCGAGGCTGGCTACAAGTTCGTCTCGGTCGACCTCGAGGGCTACGCGACGGGCAGCCTGAACCGGGTCTGGAAAGCGGGCCGATAGCAGCGCCCACCGGTCAACGTGGAGTGGTCCTGAGCCTCGACGAGGGCACCACCGGCGCCACCGCCGTCGCCGTCGGAATGGACGGCCAGGTCCGCGGCAGGGGGTACGCCGAGATCACCCAGCACTATCCGCAGCCCGGGTGGGTGGAGCACGACCCCGAGGAGATCTGGGCCGCGGTTCGGCAGACCGCCCGCGCAGCCCTTGACGCGGCGGGCGCGACGCCGAAGGACGTGCGCTGCATCGGCATCACCAACCAGCGTGAAACGCTGGTCGTCTGGGACCGCAAGACGCTCAAGCCGCTCACCAACGCCATCGTGTGGCAGGACAGGCGCACCGCATCCGACTGCACCCGCCTCCGCGAGGCCGGGCACGAAGGTCGGGTGCGCGAGGTCACAGGGCTGGTGCTCGACCCGTACTTCACGGCCACCAAGCTCGCGTGGGTCATGAGGAACGTGGCCGGCGCGGCCGATGCGGCGATCGGAACCGTCGACAGTTGGCTGGTCGCGTGCCTTTCCGGAGGGCGCGACCACGTGACCGATGCGTCCAACGCGTCGCGCACGCTGCTCTTCGACATCGGTCGGGGCGCCTGGAGCGAAGAGATGGCGGCGCTGTTCGGAGTTTCGCTGGCGAATCTTCCCGAGGTGCGCGACTCCAGCGGCCAGATCTCTCACAGCGATCCTGCCGCGTTCGGGGGTGTGGATGCGCTCATCAGCGGCATCGCCGGCGACCAGCAGGCAGCCCTGTTCGGCCAGGCGTGTACGACCGTCGGCATGGCGAAGAACACGTATGGAACCGGTTCGTTCGTGCTCATGCAGACCGGCGCAAACCGCGTCGCCTCGAGCTCGGGGATGCTCACGACCGTGGCGTGGCGCCGCGCGGGCCGACTGAGCTACGCGCTCGAAGGCGCCATCTTCGTCACCGGCGCGGCGCTGCAGTGGCTACGCGACGGCCTCGGAATCATCAAGAGTGCGGCGGAGGCGGGGCCGCTCGCCGCGTCCGTCCCCGACGCCGGCGGAGTCTTCCTCGTGCCTGCGTTCGTCGGGCTCGGCGCTCCTTACTGGGACGCTTACGCGCGTGGCACCATCGTCGGCCTCACACGCGGGAGCGGGCGCGCGCAGCTGGTGCGGGCGGCGGTCGAGGCTATGGCTTACCAGACCGTCGACGTGGTCGAGGCGATGGAGCACGACACGCACGAGCCGCTGGCCGAGCTTCGGGTCGATGGGGGTGCGGCGGTGATGGACGTGCTGTGCCAGTTCCAGGCCGACCTCCTCGGCATCCCGGTCAGGCGTCCCCGCCACACGGAGACGACAGCCCTGGGCGCCGCGTTTCTCGCCGGGCTCGGCGCCGGGGTCTGGGAGGACGCCGACCTCGGGAACCTGTGGAAGGTCGACCGCGAGTTCGAACCGAGGATGTCGCGCGACCAGGCCGCCGGCCTCCAGGCCGAATGGCGGCGGGCGGTGGAGCGGAGTCTTGGGTGGATCACCCGCGATAATCAGTAGCGCTTTGAGCTCCAACCAGACCCGGCCCGCGAGTTCCAGGCAGCAGATCCTTTACGCCGATCGGATGTGGCGGCAGCAACGCTTCTTCGCCATCGCACTCATCGGGTTTGGCATCGTCACGGCCGGCCTGCTGGCGTACAGGGGCGAGTTGCTTCAAACCGCAAGCCTGGGCTACCTCGTCTACATCCCGGGTGGCCTCCTCCTGGGCGGGGGCTTTCTGTACTACAGGTGGCGCAGCTACTTGGAAACGCTCGACGACGGCGTTAAGGTGTCGACCCTTCGCTCGAGCGTCCTGATCGATTACGACAGCATCCGGAGCGTCAAGGTGCAGCCGCTGAACCTCGCTTTCCAGGACAAGCGGAAGCGGATGGTGGTGCCGATGATGCGTCCTCTTCTGGAGAAACCCGCCCTCTTCCTGAGGCTCCGCAACGACGAGGCATCGATGGCCGCCATCAAGAAGACGCTGGGTGCACGCGTCGCCTACGAGGACATGATCGCCCTCCCTCTGAAGGATGCGGATGCGGTTTCGTGGGAGATCAGCTCGCGCCTTCCCGAGCGGCTCGGTCAGAACCAGGGTGGCGGCAAGCGTCGCAAACGGCGGCGGTGAGTGAGCCGCGCACCGACGCGGTAGTTCGCCGGTACTTCGACCGCTGGGATCTCGTTTTCCTCCTGGCCCTGACGGCGGTCGCGTTCGTCCTTCGCTTCTTCAGCCCGATCATGCCCGACTTCTTCCTGCACCCATTTCAAGGGCCGCTGGTCTCTAACTGCGTACGCAACACTCCCATCGACGCCAAGGGCGACCCGGGCACCCTGTGCGGGCTCGCGTACCCCTTCAACCGCGGCTACCCCGACCAGAACGGAGCCCTGTCGCCGCCCAACGGCCAGGTCTTCGACGAGGTCTACTTCCCGGTGGACGCTTACAACGACGTCAAGGGGATCGAGCTGTGTAGGCCGTCATCGACCGACTGCCAGTACAACTACTTCGATCCCGAGCCCCCACTCGCCAAGGCGTTCATCGCCGCAGGCGAATGGGGATACGGCTGGTATCGGGCGCACTTCGAGGGTGCCAAGGGCGACTACATCGACCTGGGCTTCAACACGTTCGGATGGCGGATCGCCGCCTGCATCTTCGGGATCCTGTGCGTGCCGATGATGTACCTGTTCGCCAGGCGCCTGTGGCCCAACCGGCTTTTCGCGGTGGCGGCTGCAGTACTTGTGTGCTTCGACGGGATGTTCTTCGTCCAGTCGCGCATCGGCATGATCGACATCTTCCCGATCTTCTTCATCCTGCTGGCCTACTTCCTCTTCCTGGTGCACATCCAGAGTCGCACTGCGCGTTCGTCGCTCATATCGCTCGTGGCGCTCGGGCTCGTCCTCGGTGTCGGCATCGCCTCCAAGTGGATAGTTCTGGCCGCGTGGGCATCGATGATCTTTCTACTGCTCGCTCGCGCCGTCTGGCACGGCTTCAGGCGCACACCTGACGAGCACGTGGTCCCCGGCGGGGCACCCTCGCGTCTCTATCTCGCGGTGGCCATCATGGCTTTCCTCGACATCCCTGTCCTCATCTACGTCGCCAGCTGGATCCCGTTCTTTGATCGAGGGCAGTTCGTCGCCCACTGGGACCAGCTGTTCTCGCATCCCTATCTGGTGCTGGGCGACATCGGGGATTACAACTTCGAATCCTTCCGCTACCACGCGCACCTGACCGCCACCCACCCGTACGGGTCACCGTGGTGGTCGTGGCCGTTCCTGGCGCGGCCTGTGCTGTACTACGCCGAATACGCCGGACTTGGCATCGACCGGTTCACCGGACAGCCGCTCGTTGCTTGGATGTCCAACCTGGGCAACCCGTGGATCTGGTGGACGAGCCTGCCCTGCGTGCTCTCTCTGCCGTACTTCATCATCCGGCACAAGAGCTTTCCCGCCACCGTCATCCTGATCGGCTTCATCACGCAGTACCTGCCGTGGTCGCTGATCACCCGCGTCACCTTCATGTACCACATGTTTGGCGGGCTCATCTTCATGACGCTCGCGCTCGCGTTCGTGCTCGCACAGATCGCTGAGCGCGTGCCGAGGGTGGGTCCCCGCCTGCTCGCGGCGCACCTGGTGATCGCGGTGTCGTTCTTCCTGTACTTCTACCCCGTTTGGACTGCGCTCCCGATCTCCAACTCAGCCCTCTACATCCAGGACGGGACGCCGATCTGGGGCCCGAAGCTCTGGCTCGTCCACTGCCCGACCAACCTGCCTCCTTCACAGCCGAACCTGTGGTGCTGGAGCTGATTTAGGTGGAAGGCGCCATGCGCCCGGTCTCGGTGCAGACCCGGCCGGCGGCTCTTGGAATTGGAGCGGCGGCCGCCCTCGTCGCGCTGTTGCTGCTCGCCTTGCTGCTCGGCCGGCCGGCCATCCTGCTCGTCGGGTGCGTCGTGTCCGGATTCGGCATCACGTATCTCAGCGGGATCGCGCTCAATCTCGAGGAGCGGCTCGCTTTCGGCACCGTTCTCGGCGCCATGGCGGTGGCGGCGGCAAGTTTTGTGCTTTCGATGCTGGTCCGCGACGTGACCGTGATCACCGTAATGGGCGGGTTGGCGGCGGCCCTTGCGATCGGTGCCGTCGCGGCATTGGCCGAGCGGGGCCGGGTGGCGTCTGACGTGGCAGATGCGGCGGCGCGCTGGTGGGCGTCGCCGCGGACCGCAGGCCACCCGTGGCCCCTCGCCGCGGTGGTGATCCTCTGTGGAGCATGGACGCTTCGTTTCCTGAGCCAGGCCTACCAGTACAGGCCGGACGGCCTGTATGCCGGCTACGTGAACATCTGGGGGGACTGGGCGGCCCACCTGTCGTTCACCGGCTCATTCGCCTATGCCCACAACTTCCCGCCCCAGTTCCCGATCGATCCGGGCAACCACCTCGGCTACCCGTTCATGATCGACTTCCTCGCCGCCAACCTGGTGCCGCTCGGAAGCCGGCTGACCTCGACGTTGGTTCTCACAAGTGCGCTTCTCGGTCTCGCGTTTCCAGCCGTGCTGTACCTGGCCGCACAGCGTTTCGCCGGAGGGCGCGCTGCGGCCGCGATCGCCGTCTTCGTCTTCCTTTTGAGCGGCGGCGTGGGATTCGCCTACCTCGTCGGTGACATCCAGCACGGCGGCCTGGGCACCCTGCTGCACCTGCCGCGCGAGTACACGCTGAACCGGGACCTCAACTACCAATGGCTCAACCCTGTCCTCGCCTACCTGGTGCCGCAGCGCTCGACGCTTTTCGGTTTCAGCCTCGCGCTCGTCGTCCTGGTGCTGGTGTGGCTCGCGGTCCGCGATCGCGCGGGGTGGCGCGTCTTCCTGTTCGCCGGGATCGTCTCCGGCGCGATGCCGGTGTTCCACGTCCACGCATACGGCACGGTCGTGGCGTTATCGGCGTTCTGGGCCGTATTCAACTGGCGGCGCCAGTGGCTTGCGTTCTTCGTCCCGGCGCTGCTGATCGGCGCGCCTCTCATCCTGTGGATGTGGCCGTCCACCAACAACAGCGTCTGCGGTGACCAGTGGACCATCGGCGGCTACTGCATCCAGCCCGGATGGCTCAGCGATGGGACCTTCTGGTTCTGGTTCTGGATCAAGAACACGTCCGTGTTCATCCCGCTGCTGATCGCCGCCCACTTCCTCCAGCGCTGGATCCCGACCGGATTCGGAAAGTGGTTCGCGCCGATGTGGCTCTGGTTCCTGGTCCCGAACGTGGTCATCCTGCAGCCATGGAATTGGGACAACACCAAGTTCTTCATCTTCTGGGCCCTGCTCGGCAGCGTCATGGTGGGAGGGGTCCTGGCCGGCATGTTCAAACGTGGGCCCGCGGGCGCGGCGATCGCATCGGCCCTGATGGTGTTGCTCGGGCTGGCAGGCGCGCTGGACCTCGCGCGGGCCGCCGACGCCACAGTCAGCTCCTATGAGTTCGTGGACGCCAAGGGGGTGCAGGTCGCGGACTGGGCTCGTCAGAACACGAGCCCTGAAGCTGTCTTCGCGGTGGCCGATGAGCACAACAACCCGATCCCGACGCTTGCCGGCCGGATGGTGATGGTGGGAT
>JBGPOC010000128.1:0-6719 GCA_041487825.1 Candidatus Dormibacteraceae bacterium
AGCTCGGCGCAGACCACCAGCGCGACTGCGGCTGCCGGAGGGATGAACCAGCGCCAGTGAAGCCGCGAGGCGCCGAGGGCGATGGCAAAGGCGAGCGAGGGGATCGCCTCATGGGAGTAGTGGGTGTACTCGAGCGGGGTAAGGCTGGCCCCGGCGAGACTCGCCGGCAGCCACAGCGCCACCAGGCGGCCGGGTAACGACTTCGCCATAGCCAGGCCAACCGCGGCAACCATCCCCAACGCCGCCAGCCGAACGAGCAACGGTGCAAATGTGCCGCCGTTGGCCTGGAGGGCATAGGCGTGGTCAGACGGCACGACTATCGCCAGGTAAGCCGCCAGGGATCCCTGCACCCAGAGTGCCGAGACCACTGTCGCCAGAGCCGCAACCAGACCGGCGCCGGTGAGCAGCATTCGCGCCAACCTGCGTTCCATGGTGAGCAAGGGGACGAGCAGCACCAGGCCGTCGATGGCGAACGATGGCCGGATCGCGAGCGCTGCACCAAAAAGGGCGCCCGAGACAAAGGTCGCCAGTACGGGGCGGCTGAAGGCGACGAGGAGGCTCACCAGGAAGAACGGGAGGGCGGCAACCTCCACGTTGAGGAAATTGCCATCCAGCGTAGGTAGAGAAAGGGCAAAACCGGCCAGCGACCCGGCCAGGGCGGCGAGCCGGGTGGGCATCCAACGCCTGGCGATCTCGAAGGTAAGCAAAGCTGTCGCGACGACCGCGATCGTCGCTGCGATCTGCACGACGAAATGGTGTTCGCGAGCACCTAGCGCAAGCAGTAGGCGGTACAGCCAGTAGATGCCAGGGGGTTGGAGGTCATAGACACCCGCATACAGCGGAATGCCCTTTGACATGGCCCAGGCGACAGTTGTGAAAACCCCGTCGTCGTAATACCAGGCCGGCTCGGGAAGGCTCGGGATCCGCATCGCGACGGTTCCTACAGCGATACCCAGGGCGGTCAGCCCCAGCCTGCGTCGATCGGATCGCTCGATGCCCGCCCACACGTTCACATCGCCGGCCTCGTGGAGGTGTACACGCGAAACTTATGACCGGCTGATATAGCCGTCGTGCCACAGCTCGAACGCGAACAGGGTCCACAGCTGCTTGCGGTTGTCGCGCCGGCCCTCCAGGTGGTCGCGGATCAGCAGGGCGACCGCCGCGGGGTCGAAGAAGCCCTTGCGGGCCATCCGCTCCGGAGACAGGACCGACAGCATCTGCTCCTTGAGCGGGCCGCGAAACCAGTGGGCCACAGGGATCCCAAAGCCCTTCTTCGGCCGATTCAAGATCGAGGCCGGCAGCAGACCTCGCAAGGCGCGCTTGAACAGAAATTTAGAGCGCATGCCCCGCAGCTTGAGATTCAGCGGCAGCCGGGTCGCGTACTCGACGAGGTCGTTGTTCAGCAGCGGCACGCGCCACTCGAGGGACGCCATCATCGAAGCGCGGTCGAGCTTGACCAGGATGTCGTTCTCCAGGTACATGCGCATGTCCATGAGGAGGACCTCGTTCAGCGGATCGCGCAACGTCGCGCCCTCGAGCGCCGCCGCGGCGGGGTCCCGCCCACCATCGCGAGCCAGCTCGCTTCGCACGTCGGCCGACAACAGCGCCGTCCGCTCCTCGGCGGCGAAAGAGCCCATCCATCGCTGGTGCCGCTCGGCCACCGTGTAGGGGGCGCCGCTGACGAACCGCTTGGCCCTGAAGTCGAAGCTGAGGTTGTCGCGTGAAACCGGCAGGCGCCGGACCACGGGCTCGATCAGGCCCTCTCGCAGAACGCGCGGCGCACGCCGGTAATACCCGGCGAGGCGATGCGCCTGCATTGTCGGGTAGCCCGCGAACAGCTCATCGCCTCCGTCGCCACCCAGCGCCACCTTGACGTGCTTGCGGGTGAACTCGGACAGAAGGTACGTCGGGATGATCGAGGCATCGCCCAGGGGCTCGTCCAGCAGCGCGGGCAGCTTCGGGATCAGGCCGAGGAGCATGTCCGGCTCAAGCGTCAGCTCGTGATGCTCTGTACCGAGATGCCTGGCGACCTGGCGCGCGTATGGCGCCTCGTCGAACGAGCGATCGGCGAAGCCGACGGAGAAGCTCTTCACGTCGCTTCCGAGCTGGGACATCATCGCGGTGACTGCGCTGGAGTCGATTCCGCCGGAGAGGAAGACGCCAAGCGGAACGTCGCTGATCAGCTCCTTTCTCACCGACTCCCGAAGCACGGACCGCATCTCTTCGCAGTGCGCGTCCAGGCTCTGCCGCCTGACCACGCCCTCACCCGCAGCGATGTCCGGTGCCCAGTACCGACGCAGGCGGTGCGTGCCGTCCGCCACCGACCACGTGAGGGTGTGCGCCGGCGGCAGCTTGCTGATCCCGCGGATGATGCACCCGGGCGAAGGCACGAACTCGAGCGCCAGGTACTGGTCGAGCGCCCACGGTTCGATTCCTCGACGAAGTGCCGGGTCGCACAGAAGCGCCTTCAGCTCGGACGCGAAAACAAGGCGGCGGCCGTCGATCGCGTAGTGGAGCGGCTTGATCCCCATGCGGTCGCGCGCCAGCAGCAGCAGGCCGCGCCGGCGATCGAGCAACCCGAAGGCGAACATGCCGTTGATCCGTTCGACGAGCCCCTCGCCCCACTGCTCGTAGCCGTGGACCAGGACCTCGGTGTCCGACTGCGTGGAAAAGGAATGCCCGGCGGCGATGAGCTCTTCGCGCAGCTCGAGGTGGTTGTAGATCTCCCCGTTCTGCACGACCCACACGCTCGAGTCCTCGTTGTGGAGCGGCTGGTGACCGCCCTCGAGGTCGATGATCGAAAGGCGCCGCATTCCGAGCGTCACGCCGTCGAGGTGGACGCTTCCCTCATCGTCCGGCCCGCGGTGCGCGAGCGCCGAGCACATCCGCTGCACCAGCTCGCGACTGTCGGCGGCGCCCCCGGCGACCCCGCAGATCCCGCACATCTACGCCCGGGTCCTGACGGATGGCCTCCCAACAGTGGGAACTCCCTCTCCCCTGCGGGGAGAGGGCCGGGGAGCGGGGCTCGAGCCGGCACGCCCGCGCGCGGTCGTCCCCTCGATGATCTCGCGCACCACGTACGTCGTCTTGCCCTGCGACTCGTGGTAGGTGCGAATCGAGAGCTCGGCCAGCAGGCCCATCAGGATGAACTGGACGCCCACGATGGCGAGGAACACAGCCAGCAGTAGCAGCGGGTTGTTGTGCGCAAACGGATGGGGCGGCAGCAGTTTCTGGATGATGACGATCGCTCCGCAAACGAACGCGAGCGCCCAAAGGCCGAAGGCAGCGAAACCGAAGAAGTAGATCGGCTTCGTCGAGTAGCTGCCCAGCAGCTTGACCGTCATCAGGTCGAGCAGCACCCGCGATGTTCGCGAAAGCGAGTACTTGGACTTGCCGAAGGAGCGAGGCCGGTGATTCACGGGCAGCTCCGCGATCCGCGCTCCGACCCACGACGCATACACGGGGATGAAGCGGTGCATCTCCCCGTAGAGCTTCACGTCCTGGATGACCTCGCGGTGATAGGCCTTGAGCGTGCACCCGAAGTCGCTGAGCGGGACACCGGTGACGCGGGCGATGATCCAGTTCGCGATCTTCGACGGGAGGATCCGCGTGGCGTCATCCTGCCGGTCCTTGCGCCCCCCGCTGACGACGTCGTAGCCGTCTCGCATCCTCTGGAGGAGCCGGGGTATGTCATGCGGATCGTTCTGCAGGTCGCCGTCCATGAACACGAGGATCTCGCCACGCGCGTTGTCGATCCCGGCCTGCACCGCGGCCGTCTGGCCGAAGTTGCGCCGGAAGCTGACCACGCGCACATGTGGATCCGTGAGAGCGAGCTGGGCAAGACGCTCGGTGCTGCCGTCGCGGCTCCCGTCGTCGATGTAAACGATCTCGTATGTGGTGTCCATCGCCTCGAGCACGCCCGAGAGCTCCTCGTGGAGCGGCGCGATGCTCTCGGCCTCGTTGAACACGAGGACCACGACCGACAGCACCGGCGCCGTGCCGGCTTGCTTGAGGCGAGTGGCCATCGACCCGATTGTAGGCCGCGCCCCGGGCCTCCCAACTCGGGCGCGACCATCGCTTAAGCTCGGTCGCGATGAGCGTCCGGGCGCCGAGAACTCGAGGTGATGAGCGCGACAACGTGCGGATGCCGGCGACGTGGATCGGCCTGACCCTGACTCTCATCGCCGCCGGCATCGCTTTCATGTGGACCCTTCACGCCGAGCTTCAGCGCCTGTATGGAATGACCGGTTCGGCATGGGACCTCGCCTACGACCAGCAGGTCATCTGGAACATCTCCGTGGGCCAGGGCTTCTACAGCAGCTTCGCGCGCGCCAACTTCCTCGGAATCCACTTCGAGCTGATCTTCGTGGTGCTTGCGGCCGTGGAGAGGTTTTGGGGCCATCCGGCCGTGCTGCTCATCTTCTCCTCCGCCGGCCTGGCCGCTACCGCGCCCGCCGCATACCTCTTCTTCCGCGCAATCCTGCCCGCGAACCGAGCCGAGTCCTGGTGGCTCGCCCTGGGGCTCTCGCTGCCGATCCCGTTCTGGGCGGCGATCCAGGAGGCGGCCCGCGACTTCTTTCACCCGGAGAACATGGCGCTCGCCATTGCCCTGCTTGCGGCGTGGGCCGGGATGCGCGGCCATCGCATCGCGATGTGGGTCTTATGCGTGCTCGTCCTCACCTGCAAGGAGGACCAGGTGTACACGGTCGGGGTCATCGGGCTGCTGATGGCGGCGTACGGAGCCCCTGCGATCAAGAAGCACTGGCGGTTCATCGTCTATCTCGCGGGCGCCTGGTTCCTGATCGGCACGGGCATCGTCCAACAGCACGTCCGCAACGGGGGCTACAGCGATTTCGTGTACTACCGATGGCTTTTCGGGTTGGACCCGTCCATGCCCGCCACGACCGGCACCGTCCTCGAGGCGATGTTCCGGCCGGGGGCGCTGCTGGTGGTGGCGGCGATCATCGGCGGGATGTTCGCGCTGCCCCTGCTGGCGCCGCGATGGCTGCTGCTCGCGATCCCACCCTACCTGGCCAACGTGCTCAGCGGCCACAACCCGCAGAACGTCCTCAACCTTCACTACGTGCTGCTCCTGCTGTTTCCTCTGGTCGTCGCCGGAGGGGTGGGGGCTCGCACCTTCCTCGCCGCCCGCACGATCCGGCCCGCCTGGGCCCTGGTCGCGCTCGCGCCACCCCTGCTCCTGGCCTGGGGGACCGGTCGTTTTCCGCCCGCCCTCAACGCCAATCCCAGCCTCTATTCGAGACCCGACTCGCTGGCCGAGCTGCGGGTCGCCACGGCCATGATCCCGGCGGACGCGCCCGTTTCGGCCGACGACGGGCTCGCGGTTTGGCTGGCCAACCGGCACACCATCAACGACTTCCCGGACAAGCTCAGCGCGAGCTGCTACATCGTTCTCGACCACCAGGCATACCTCAGCGGTCCGACCCACCCTGACGAGCGGCTTGACACGATCGGCGCGCTGCCGGCCAGCGGACGGCGCATCCTCTTCGACGACGGCAGGTTCCAGGTCTGGAGTCCGGTCGGAGCCTGACTCCGTACCCTTAAGGGTCACCATGGCGGCCCACACGTCCGTACACGAGCGACTCGATCGGCTGTTCAAGCAGCGGATCGTGATCTTCGACGGCTCGATGGGCGTGATGCTTCAGAAGCGGGGCCTGTCAGACGCCGAGTTCCGGGGCGAGCGTTTCGGCGACCATCCCAAACCGCTGAGGAACAACAGCGACGTCCTGTGCCTCTCTCAACCCGACATGGTCACGAAGGTCCACCTCGACTACCTCGCGGCGGGCGCGGACATCATCACCACCAACACGTTCACGGCCACCGCCATCTCCCAGGCCGATTACGGCCTCGCCGACCTCGCCTATGAGATGAACCTGGAGGGCGCCCGGCTGGCACGCAAGGCCGCCGACGCCTATGAGGACCGTTTCGTCGCCGGCTCGCTCGGACCGACCAACGTCACCCTCTCGCTCTCACCCAAGGTGGACGACCCGTCCTACCGGGATGTCACTTTCGACGAGCTGCGGCGCGGGTATGCCGAGGCGGCGAGCGCGCTGAAGGAGGGAGGCGCCGACATCCTGCTGATCGAGACCATCTTCGACACCCTCAACGGGAAGGCGGCGATCGCCGCCGTCAAGGAGGTGGCGCCCGAGCTACCGCTGTTCGTCTCGGTCACGATCGTCGACCGGAGCGGGCGCAACCTGTCGGGCCAGACCGTCGAAGCATTCTGGACCTCGGTCGAGCACGCGGAGCCGTTCGCGGCCGGAGTCAACTGCTCGCTCGGAGCGACGGAGATGCGCCCGTACATCGCGGACATGTCACGGGTCGCGCCTGTCTACGTGATCTGCTACCCGAACGCGGGCCTGCCCAACGCATTCGGCGGCTATGACGAGGAGCCACCGATGACAAGCCGGCTCCTGCGCGAGTTTGCCGAGAGCGGATTCCTCAATGCCGCCGGCGGCTGCTGCGGCACCGGGCCCGAGCATGTCCGCCAGATCCGCAAGGCGGTGGAGGGCATCCCGACGAGAAAGGTGCCCGCGCGTGTCGCGCGGACCCGGTTCAGCGGGCTGGAGCCGTTCGAGATCGGCCCGGACACCAATTTCGTGCTGGTCGGCGAGCGCACCAACGTCACAGGGTCCGCCCGGTTCCGACGCCTGATCGAGTCGGGCGACTACACGGGTGCGGTCGCGGTGGCACTGGAC
>JBGPOC010000129.1:0-6719 GCA_041487825.1 Candidatus Dormibacteraceae bacterium
CAGGCCGCCTCCATGATCGCGCGCACCTGCATCCGCGGGATCTCAGGGTAGAGGATCGAGAGACGGACTCCGCGGAGCCCAAGCATCGGGTTCATTTCGTGAAGATCCTCGACGCGGGCCATGATCTTCTCGAGCTTCTTGAGGCGCGCCGGGTTCTTGCCGGAGTCCGTGAGCTGGGTGGTTTCGCGGATGAGGTTCTCGAGGCTCGGCAGAAACTCGTGCAGCGGCGGGTCGAGGAGCCGGATGATCACGGGCAGGCCCGCCATCGCCCTGAAGATGCCCTCGAAGTCCCTGCGCTGGATGGGCAAGAGCCGCGCGAGGTGCTTCTCGCGGTCCTCGGTCCTGGTCGCCAGGATCATGGACTGGACGATCGGCAGGCGATCGCGCTCCATGAACATGTGCTCCGTGCGGCACAGGCCGACGCCCTGGGCGCCGTTCTCGCGGGCCTTGATCGCGTCGCGTGGGTAGTCGGCGTTCGCCCAAACCTCGAGGCGGCGGAACCCGTCGGCCCAGTGCAGGATTGCGCTCGCGGCGCGGTGCTGGTTGAGCGAGCGCGCCTCGATCGTCGGCACATTGCCTATGTACACGTCGCCGGTGGTGCCGTCGATCGTGATCAGATCGCCCTCCTTGATCGTCTTGCCGCCCGCTGAGAACACACGCTTGCGAACGTCCACGTTGATCGCGCTCGCTCCGACGACGCACGGGCGGCCCATACCACGCGCGACGAGCGCCGCGTGGCTCGCGGTGCCGCCGGTCTGCGTGAGGATTCCCTTCGCCTCGACCATGCCGTGCACGTCGTTGGGATTGGTCTCGACGCGGACCAGGATCACAGCCTTGCCCTTCTTTCCCCATTCGACCGCGGTGTCCGCGTCGAAGACGGCTCCGCCGGATGCGGCGCCGGGCGATGCGGGCACGCCCTTGGCGATCGGCGTCACCTTGGCGCTGGGGTCGACTCGCGGGAAAAGCAGCTGTTCCAGCTGCCGCGGCTCGACGCGCGCGACGGCCTCCTTTCTGGTGATCAGCCGCTCCCCGACCATGTCGACCGCGATGTTCACGGCGGCCTCGCCTGTGCGCTTGGCGGCGCGGGTCTGGAGCATGTACAGCTTGCCCCGCTCGACTGTGAACTCGAGATCCTGGACGTCCTTGTAGTGCTTCTCGAGCTTGCGAGCATAGCCGTCGAACTCGGCGTAGACCTTAGGCAGCCGGCGCTTCAAAGCCCTGATCGGCTCGGTGTCCCGCACGCCCGCCACGACGTCCTCACCCTGTGCGTTGACGAGGTAGTCGCCGTAGAGCTCTTTCTTCCCCGAGATCGGGTTGCGCGTGAATGCGACGCCGGTGCCCGAGGTGCGGCCCATGTTGCCGAAGACCATCATCTGCACGTTGACGGCCGTGCCGAGGTCGTCGGGGATTCGCTCCATGCGACGGTACGTCTTGGCGCGCTCGGTGTTCCACGACCGGAACACGGCCTCGATCGCCTCGCGAAGCTGCTCCACGGGGTCGGACGGAAACGGGTGTCGAGTCGCGTCCTTATATATGTCGAGAAACTGATTCACCAATGGACCCAGGTCCGCCGGTGTGAGCTCTGGGTCGGTCTTCACCCTCGCTCGCTTCTTGGCCTCGCGGAGCGCGTGCTCGAAGAGTTCGCCGTCGATACCCTTCACGGTCTTGCCGAACATTTGGATGAATCGGCGCTGGGCGTCCAGTGCGAAGCGCTCGTTCTTGGTGAGCGTGGCCAGGCCACGAGCGGTCTGCTCGTTCAGGCCCAGATTCAGGACCGTGTCCATCATGCCCGGCATCGAGAACTTCGCACCCGAGCGGACGCTGACGAGGAGGGGGTTGCGAGCATCGCCGAATCGCTTGCCCGCCCGCTTCTCGAGCAGGGCCAGGGCTTTCGTCACCTGCTCCCAGAGCCCGTCCGGCAGCTTTCGGCCACGGGCGTAGTACTCGCGACAGGCCTCGGTGGTGATCGTGAAGCCGGGCGGCACCGGCATGCCCGCACGAGTCATCTCGGCGGCGCCGGCACCCTTGCCGCCGAGGAGGTCGCGCATCTTTGCAGAACCCTCGGTGAAGTGGTAGACCCATTTGTGCGCAGCGGACATCAGGCCGAATAGTTTAGGGGGCGCCCTGCCCCGGGCGGCTGGTGTTCAGCTCAACCGCATTGAAGAGAGATGGCGGTCAGCGTGATCACCACACCAGCCACGCCCAGGCGCCCACCGATGGAGGCCGTCTTCTTTCCGACCGCGCCGAATGCCGTCGCGAAAGCGCCGTATGGAGTTCCAGCGCTGCCCGCCTCCTCGAAGATCACCACCACGGTCATCACGACCGACAGCACGGTGACGCCGAGGCAGAACCACGGGTTGATCGCCGGACCTCCGATCGTGCAGATCAAGCCGATTGCGCTGAGGATGAGGCTGAAGATGTCCTCGCCCGACAGCTCACACTCGTGGACCGAGAACGCGCCGCCGGTGCCGTCGAGCAAGATGGCTTTCGCCACGCCGGTGTCAGGAGCGACGATCCACAGCGCCTCGCTCGTGGCGCCCGCGGGCACAAGTCGGTGGAAGTCTTCGTACTTGCGCAGCACAGCAGTCCATCGGGCCTGGTTGCCTGTCGGGACGGTGTTGATGAAGGAGTTGAATGCCCCGAGGTCGCCGACCGCCAGCGATTGCAGGCGCCGTCCGGAGAGCCGCTGATAGGCGCTGTCGTCGAAGGTCGCCGCCTCGGCCGCGCTGGCCGCGACGGAGGTCGCGACCGCGGATCGAAAGCCCGCACTCGCATCGGCGGTGACCGCGATCACCGGATTCACGCCGACCGCAAGGTCCGCGTGCTGCTCGATCAGGCCCGGGCCGGCCTGGCGCTCCTGGAGGATCGCTATCTTGAAGGCGGGCACGGCGCCCGGGTCAGTGCCGGACGACGACAGGATCGACGCCAGGACGCCGGGGGTTCTTCGCACGCCCTTGCTCATCGCCTGCAGCAGCTGATCGGTGGTGGCGGTGTTCCAGATCGGGCGCAGCGGTTCGATCGACAGGTATGACGAGATGACATCGTCGAAGAGGGCGGCGTCGGTTGGTGTGCCCGGCTCGATCGCGATGGTCGTGACTCCATTCAGCGCCGCGCGGGTCGCGGCGACGGCGGCTGCATCGTCGATATCGCCAAGGGGATTGCCCCGATCGGTAATGTCGATTCCGGCGAGGCGGCGAACGGATCGTAGGCCGCCCACTTCGACGGTCACGTATAGGCCGGCGAACGAGGGTGGCGAGAGCGGCTTCGCGGGGACCTGGTAGGCGGTGCTCGCGTCCACCTGGTCGCGGCCCGCGAGCCCGACGGTGACAATTCTCCGGGCGCTGCCGTTTGCCGGAGCCACGTACTGCAGTCGGTAGGCGCCGCCGATCCACTTCGCGGCCAGCGGGCGGACCAGGTTGGCGACCTTGGTCGGGGTCGTCGGGTCGTTGAGGTCGAGCCGTGCGCCGCCGCTGATGGAAACGATCTTGTCCGTCGAGGGCCCCGCGAACGGGCCGATGGGCACGCAGAGTACCGGCACACCAGAGGAGGCCAGCCGGCGTTGGAGGGCAGGGACAGAACCCGGGCTGGTGTCGTCGTCGCTGCTGTCGCCCGCCCAGACGATAGCCACCACGCCCTGGTCGAGCGCGAGGCCGGCGATCGTCCCCCACGTCTCGTCGCCGCTGCGCACGCCGGCCATCGCCGACGCGATCGCGCCGGTCTGAGGCGCCGACCAGCCTGCAGGATCCGGCTCCGAACCCAGCCCGACCACTTGCGTTTCGAATGATGTCTCAGCCGAGGCTGCAGAGATCGCGGCGGCAAGCCTCTGCTCAAAAGCGGCCCTCGCCGCGGTCGACGGCCAGTGACTGAGCACGCTGCCGCTCGTGTCGTAGGCGATCATTACGCGAGGCCGGTTCTGCTTCCTTGCGTTCGACAGGACCGTGAAGGCCTCCACCGGCTGGCCATCCTCCTTGACCGTGAAGGCGCTGGCATCGAGACCGTCGACGGAAGACCCCGTGCCGTCCAGCACGGCCGTCTCGAGCGTCACCTCGCTGAAGGCGGTCGCGTTGGCGGTCGCTTTCAAGGAGGAAGCGCGGGCGACGGCCGCCTTGCGGTCGGAGTCCGACAGCGCGTGGATCGTCCCGAAGGGGCCTGCCAGGTCGCCGCCGTTGCCGCCTGCCGGCGGGAACTGATCGCCGCGCACGGTGATCATCGGACCGGCGACGGCGAGGCCGGCAGAGGTGCTCGATGCGGGTGCTTCAGTCTGCAGGCGAAGGATGGGGATCCGCACCGGCAGCGCGGAGAGATGCGACTGCAGCAGCGCCTTCGGTCCCTGAGCCGGCATGAAGGTGAGCAGCACCTGCCGGCCGACGACAGCGTCCGCCGCCCAGGCTGCGCTCACCAGGTCGATCAGCTTTCCGCGCGGCGTGGAGCTGCCCGGCGCCGGGTTGGCGACCGCGGACACCGTGATCTTGACCATGGGCGGCGAATCCGCGTCAGGCGCCGTGCCCAGACCGGCTGGAGCGGTGTCAGTGATCGCCAGGTCCCCAAGGGCGTACGCGTAGCGCTGCTTACCGCCATCGGCGAAGGCGACCACCGGCACTTTATCCGGCAGCAGGTCCGGCCGAAGCTGAACCTTCTGCAGGGCGGAAGGCAGCGCCCCGAGGATCGCCGCCACCGGGTCGGGCCCAGGGTCGAACACCTGGAGCGGCGTCGCGGCAGGTACGCCCGCCTGGTGAAGCGTCGCGGCCGCAGCGTCGATGCGCTTCTGGTCGGGCGCAAACGGGACCGCTCGCGGCCGGTAAAGGGCGCTGAGGCCGATCGCCGAGGGGCGATCTGCCGTCATCACCTTCGCAGGAAAGCCCCCGCGGGTGAGCATGTCGGCGAGCACCTCGGACCTGTCGCGCAACGTCCCCTGCCCGCCGCGCAGCGTCGCTGCGCTGCCCCACCGGCGCGCGGTGCGGTGGTCTTCGAGAAAGGAGAACGGGGGCACCACCGCGACGCGGTCGCGAACGAACTCGACGATCTTGTTGGCGTCGCGCGCCGCGACCAGATCCGTCGAGCGCTGGGCGAGATGGTCCGGGCTCGCCCGCACCGCGTCGCGCAGTAGAAGCAGCGCGCGCTCATATGGTGTGCCGCCCGAGACCGGGGTGGCCCCGACCCGTGATGCACCGGGGACGCAGCTCTCGATCAGAGCAAGCAGGGCGGCGGCGTTGGCCGCGATGAGGAACTCGCGCCGGGAGAGCTGCATGGTTGACCCGGTTACTGCTTGGTGGGGCAGGTGAAGGTGAACTTGAGGTCGACCTTGGTCTGGTAGACGCCGACGCCGGCCTCCAGGCTGTGCGCGTCGACAGTGCCCGAGTCGGCGCCCGGGTCGATGGTAATGGTGCCTGTTGTCTGGCTGTCCCGCGCCCAGCCCTGCTGATCGTTGTGGATGTCCAGGAGGATGTGGTTTTCCTGAGAGGCGAGGTCGCGCGTCAGAGGAGTGGTCTTGACGTCGCCGATCAGAAGTTCGAGGACGTACTGCGAGCCGTTTATCACAGGGTTGAACGTGTCCGAGAACGCACCGAACTGGGCGCCGCTGCAGTTGTAATGCGCCAGCTGGGTCGACTTGGCCTGCAAGGCGCCCGAGATCGTGAGGTCGATGCTCGCTGGGCCGGCACCCGAGCTGCTGTTGCCGGCCGTCGACGAGCCACCGCCCGTCGCGCCGCCGCATGCAACCAGGATCGCCACGATGCCCAAACTCAAGAACCGTTTCATCGTTCCTCTCTCCATGTCACGGGATCTGGTAGGACTGCAGATCGATCTCGGTGTCGATCGAGCTCGTCGACGAGATCGCTTTGACCATGCCCTTGCCACGAACCCACCAGCTCGAGACCGTGCCGTTTACCGGCATCGACTTTCCGTCGGCGAAGGTGGCCACGCTGTTCACCGTCCCGTCAATGCGCATCGCGTCGAACGTGCCACCAGGAACGGTGACCGACTCCTGGCCGACGGCCTTATAGGTCGAGGTGCTCTTCGCATCCACGGTCACGCCGCTGCCCTTGATCTCCACCTCAGTCGTCTGAGTCCAGGTGTCGCCTGGTTTTGGGTTGAGCGGCAGGGTGATGCCGGTGTTGCTCTTCGTCGTGACGGTGGCCGTCCCGTCCGGTCCTGACGCCATGGCCGAGAGGGCCCCGCCGTTGTTCTGCAGCTGGAGCAGCCCAGCTTTGGTGCACGTCCAGGTCTCGGTCCAGCTCACCTTGTCCCCGGTGTCGACGCTGACCGTGAAAGTGTCCGAGCCCACATCGGTGATCGTGTTGACCTCCTTGGAGGCGCTCGTGACGTTGTTGGTGCCCGTGTAAGTCCATTTCGCGCCCGCTTTGACCGGGATGAAGGCGTTGTCGCAAGGCGCCGTGGCCGGCACCGCCTGCGCCGGTGCGGCGGGCTGGTTTGCCTGCGAAGTTGACTGCCCGCCGCACCCGGCCGCGGCCAGCAGGATCAGAGCGACAACAAGACGGTTGGGTGTTCTCACGTGTTCGACTCCTTTGTGCTCTCGAGGAAGAGCAGGCCCTGGTGGTGATCCGTCAGCTCGCCGCTGTCGGAGAGCAGGAAGTTGGAGGTGACGAACCCCCGGGCGCAGGCCAGGCGGCCCCGGCCGCCAGTCACCTCGAGGACGGCCGTCCCGTGCCTGAGTCGGGGATCGGGACTGGCGCGGAGGCGGCCCCGTGCGCTGAACGTGA
>JBGPOC010000130.1:0-6701 GCA_041487825.1 Candidatus Dormibacteraceae bacterium
CGCCGGCGAAGTGCGCCAACAGGCCATCCGACACCATTACGACACAGGGGTCGAGGAGTACATGCGCCGCATCGAGGCCAAGACGGCCACGCTCCTTGCCGCATGCTGCGATATCGGAGCGCTGCTGGGCAGCATCGAGGGCGCCGAGCGATCGGCCCTTCGGTCTTACGGCCGCCTCCTGGGCCTCGCTTTTCAGATCGCCGACGACGTCCTCGATTACGAGGGCAGCGAAGACGAGATCGGCAAGCCGATCGGTCACGACATCGTGGAGGGTTTTGCGACCTTGCCGCTCATGCTCGCGTTGGAAGAAGCCTCGGTCGCGGGCAAATTGCGGCGCCTCCTGCAGTCCGGACGCGAGCTGGGTGCCGCCGAAGCCCGGCAGGTCGTCGAGCTCGTGCGAGAGAGTCGAGGACCGCAGCGAGCTCTCGACCGGGCCCGCGAACTTTCTGCGGCGGCACGGCGGCAACTGGAAGCGTTGAGCCCCGGCGACGCGGCCGGTGCGCTGTCGGCGCTCACCAACTACGTGGTTACCCGAAAGCTCTAACCTTTCTGGGTGCTCCGAGCGATCAGTTCCGCTGCTCGCGCTTGCCCACCCGCGACGGCATGAGCAGAGTCAGGCTCGTCGGCGTTGGGCCCGGGCACCCTGGTCTGGCCACAGTGCTGGCCGTCGAGGCGATCAAGGATGCCGACATCATCCGTTGCAGCGACGGCTGCGGCGTGGCGCTGCTGCACCTCGCCTCCGTGCGAGCGGACATCGGGCCGCTGGATTCCGTGGACGAGGTCATCCGGTTCGCTCGCGCGGGCCGAAGCGTCACCGTCCTGTTCCCGGGCAATCCGTACGCGTTCTCGAATGGAAGCGAGCTGGCGGAGAAGCTCGAACGCGCCGGCGTGGACTTCGAAGCCGTCCCAGGTCTCATCGTGGAGCTGGCGGCGCCCGTTATGAGCGGCATCCCCCTCACCATCGAGGGCCGCTCCGCGTCGATCGGATTCGGACTTGTCAAAGGCGTCGAGACCATAGTGCTCAGGCTTGCTTCGGGATGGTGGGAGTCCGGCATCACCGCCCTGATGGCCGACGGCAGGACTCCGCAAACGCCGGCGGCGCTCATCCTCAATCCCGGCCAGCCAGGGCAGCACCGCGTGAGCGCGCCGCTGGGTGAGCTTGCCCGAAAGGCCGCCACCTACGGACTGCGGGGCGACGCCCTGCTCGTGCTCGGCCCAGGTGTCGAGATGGCGGACCGGCTTGACACGCTCTCCAAGCGGCCCCTCCACGGACATCGCATCCTGATCACGCGCGCCCGCCATCAGGTCGACCCCTTCCGCCGTGAGCTCGTCGACCTCGGGGCCTCGGTGGTCGAGATCCCGACCATCGAGATCCGTCCCATGCCGACCGACGACCGCGTGCGCAGCGCCATCTCCAGGCTGGACAGGACGGCGCTGGTCATCTTCGCCTCAGCGAACGCGGTCGACATCTTCTTCCGGATGCTGCTCGAGACAGGTGGTGACGCCAGGGCACTGCACGCGTCGAAGATCTGCGCCATCGGCCAGGAGACCGCGGAGTTCATGGAGGCCCGGGGGCTGCGGCCGGAGCTCGTGACGTCCGAATACACCGCGGAGGGACTGGCCAAGGCCCTCGAGGGCTGGGAGATGGAGGGCATGCGCGTGCTGGTGCCGCGGGCCGAGGTTGCACGCGACGCCCTGCCAACCCTGCTCGCGAAGCGAGGCGCCGAGGTCGAGATACTGCCGGTGTATCGCGCGATGTGCCCGGCGGGAGCGAGCGACGCGTTGCTACGCCTGTTCAACGCCGAGGGAGTCGATGTGATCACGTTCACGAGCTCATCCACCGTTGCCAACTTTGTGCGGGCCTTTCCCGACGATCGGCTTCCCGCCGTGCTCGGGGACGCCGAAGTCGCCTGCATGGGCCCGGTCACGGCCGACACGGCTCGCAAGCTCGGCCTCGAGGTGGCAATTGTCGCTCGCGAATACACGACCCACGGCCTCGTCCAGGCCATCGCGGAGGCCGCGGTCAAGAAGTGAGCAAGGCGAAGACCGTCGCACGCCGGCCGGTGGCCGCGCCGGATGACGACGGGACGGATCTTCCCGAAGCCTGGCGACGCCGGCCCTGGGTCGCGGTGCTGATCGCCGGCATCGTCGTCGCCGTGGTCCTGGGTTCTGGGCTGGCGATCGGCGAAGCGCTGAAATCTCCGACACCGTCCGCACTGTCCGGGTGCGTCACGTCGACGCAGATCGCGCCGCACCAGTTCGCAGGTCCCCAGCCCATCTGTATCTCCGCCGCCCACACTTACCAGGCGACGGTCAACACGACGCAGGGCCCTATCGTGATCCAGCTGTATCCCGAGATCGCCCCGGTGACCGTCAACAACTTCATCGTGCTGGCGCTGAACGGCTATTACAACGGCCTGGCGTGGAAGACGGAGGATTGGGTGGTCCAGAACGGAGATCCGACCGGCGACGGTCGCGGGGGGCCGGGCTACACGCTTCCGAACGAGCCCAACACCGCACCGAGCTGGGGCATCGGGGCCGTCGGCATGGCCCGCCCCATCGACGGCCCGGTCAACGGCAGCCAGTTCTTCATCGAACGGGCGGCGTGGCCGGGGAAGGGCCCGACGGCCGTCTACAACCGGTTCGGGACGGTGATCAAAGGTATGGACAAGGCCGAGCTGCTCACTTCGCCCTCAGATCGCATCCTTTCGATCACGATCCAGGTGGGATGACCAGCCCGTTGTGGCAGGCGGTCGGGGGCCTATAATCGGCCAAATGCCGTTTCACCCCATATGGATCGCAGTCATCCTCGTGATCGTCCTGATCATCTTCGGCCCGGGCCGACTGCCCGAGCTCGGAGGTGCCGTCGGCAAGGCCATGCGCGAGTTCCGCAAGGCGAGCTCGGAGCTGACCAACGAGGTGACGTCGGCCGCTCACGTCACCCCGGCTGCGCCGCCGGCGCCGCCGGCGCCACCGGCACCGGCCCCGACCGCCGAAAGCGCCCCAGCCAAGGGCCAGGAGTCCACCTCCTCGTCGCACAGCTGAGGCTAGTCTCGTGGCCCTCCTAGACAGGGTCCTTCGGCGCGCCCCGCGCTCGGCCGCGCCGGTCGAGGAGCAGCGCATGACGATCATCGAGCACCTCGAGGCGCTGCGCCGCGCCCTGATCATCTCGCTGGGCGCCTGGGCGATCACCACCGTCGCAGCGTTTTTCGTGTCGGGCCAGGTGGTCGGCCTGCTGGTCCGGCGGGCCGGGATCAGCCAGGCCGTCTATCTGCACCCGGCGGGGGGCGTGATCACAGACCTCGTGGTCGCCGCCTACATCGGGTTCATCATTGCAGCGCCGATCGTGATCCAGCAGATCTGGTGGTTCGTCAGCCCCGGCCTGCACCGCCACGAGAAGAGGCTGATTCTGCCGCTGATCGTGAGCAGCATCTTCTTCTTCGCGCTGGGCGTAGCCGCCGCGGTCTACGCGCTGCCCCTGTACCTCCGCGTACTTGCCGCCCTGGCGCCGCCCCACGTCACGTACCTGGCCGACATCTCGGAGCTGATCGGCTTCATCCTCACGATGGTCATCGGCTTTGGGCTCGTTTTCGAGCTGCCGGTCGTGTTGTTCGTGCTGGGGATGCTTCACATCATCAGCTCGCGTTGGCTGTACAAGAACCGGCCGTGGTGGTTCATCGGGTTGGCGCTCATCGCCAACTTCCTGACTCCCGGCGTCGATCCGCTGACCCCGCTGATCATGTTCGTCCCGCTCTACATCTTTTACGAGGGGTCTGCGCTTGTGCTCAAACTAAGCGGGCGATGATGGAATCCTCACGTCCCGATGGGCGGGAGCCCGATCAGCTGCGCCCGCTCAAGATCGAGCTCGGCGTCAACGTGCACGCGGAGGGGTCGTGCCTGATCGAGATGGGCCGCACGCGGGTCTGGATCACGGCGAGCGTCGAGGACCGGGTGCCGTCGCATCGGCGGGGCAGCGGCCAGGGCTGGATCACCGCCGAGTACTCGATGCTGCCGCGTTCGACTCACGATCGTGGCATGCGCGAATCGATCCAGGGCCGGCTGGGTGGCCGCACCCATGAGATACAGCGCCTGATCGGCCGCTCGCTGCGGGCCGCCGTCGACATGGGCAGGATCGGGGAGAGGACCATCACGCTCGATTGCGACGTGCTGCAGGCGGATGGAGGCACACGCACCGCCTCGATCACAGGCGCGTTCGCCGCCATGTACATGGCAATGAAGCGCATGAAGGATGCACGCATGATCGAGCTTGTGCCGGTCCGCCAGTACCTGGCCGCCGTCAGCTGCGGGATGGTCGACGGCACGCCGATGCTTGACCTCGACTACACGGAGGACTTTGGTGCCTCGACAGACCTCAACTGCGTGATGACGGAAGACGGCAGGCTCGTCGAGCTGCAGGCGACGGCCGAAGGCGCGCCCTACACCCGCGGGGAGCTGGACTCTATGCTCGCGCTGGCCCACAAAGGGATCAAGGAGCTGATCGTCGGGCAGAAGCGTGCGATAGCGACGCTTGGCTGAGCGGCGGCGTCTGGTCATTGCGTCCGGCAACACCGGGAAGTTGCGCGAGTACCGAGAGTTGTTGGCCGGAGCCGGGGTCGAGCTCGTGGTCTTTGACAGCGAGGTCGACGAGGTGGGGCAGACATACACGGAGAACGCGCGCCTGAAGGCCGAGACCGCTGCCGAGCGATCGAGCCTACCGGCGTTAGGCGATGACTCGGGCGTCGAGGTCGATGCGCTGGGAGGCTTTCCTGGCATCCGCTCGGCCCGCCTCGGTCCAACGCAGGAGGAACGGACGGCGGAGCTTCTGAAGCGGCTAGAGGGCAAGGCGCGGCCGTGGAACGCGCGCTTCGTGTGCGTGGTGGCGCTGGCGGACCCCGGCCATCCCACCCAGTTCTTCGAGGGGGAGTGCCGCGGCGAGATCGTGCCGGAGTGGCGGGGCCAAGCCGGATTCGGGTATGACCCGGTGTTCATGGTCCCGGGTACAGGGAAGACGTTTGGCGAGATGCCGCCCGAGGAGAAGCGGCTGTACAGTCATCGGGCTCGGGCCGTGCGCGCGCTGCTCGAGTCGGGCGCGCTGGAGCGCCTGTCTGTTTGAATACTCCCTCTCCCCGCAGGGGAGAGGGCTAGGGTGAGGGGCGTTTAGGGGTTCTAGTCACGCAGCGGGCGTTATCAGCAGGGATTCGCGTTCGACGTCGACGTCGCGGCCTGATCAGTTATCTGAGGCCATAGCGCGGTCGACCACCCGGCCTCGAGCGCCGAGCCAGCATCTCTGGCGCGATCTGCGTCCCGTGCCTGAGCAACCTCTCCATGATCTCCATCGTCTGCCGCCGCCCCTCGCCGCCCCGATCGTGCGCGTACTTGTGGACGGTGCGCGTGTCGGCGTGGTTGAGGTGATCCGCCTGGGCCTGTTCGGACACGCCGGCGGAGCGCAGCTCGGTCGCTGTCGTGTGGCGCAGCTGGTGGGTCGTGAAACGCGGGATGCCCAGCCGCACGCATAGCCGCCGCCAAACTTCGCGGACCCCTGAGTCGGCCAGCTGGCGTACCGAGTTCGTGTTGTTTCCAAGGGCGACCCACAACCAGGGCAGGTCATCGTGCCTCGCCCGCAGGTATTCCTCCACCATCGCGAGCGGAGTCGCGGTCAGCTCGATGTCGATGTAGCTGCCGCCCTTTTGACGGACCCGGCAGTGTTCGTAGTTTGCCCGCGGCATCTGCAGCGCCTCGTTAGCCCGCACGCCGGTCCCCAGAAATACGTAGAAGAGCGCTCGGTCGCGCAGGTCGATGACGCTCATTCGCGGGCGCCGCGGGCCGAGGTAGGCCATCAGGACGGCCAGATCCTCGGAGCTGATCGGCTCACGTGGCTTTTCCTGACTGCGGTTCCGCTTTCGCACGCCGACGATCACGCGCTCGAGGCGGTAGTCGACCAGGTCGTGATCGGCTGCAAAGCGGATCAGCCGGCGGACTGCGGTGCCATACAGAGCGCGGCTACCGGAGCGGAGAACGGGGACCTGCTCGCGCATCGAGTCCTGCCAGCCCTCAAGCAGGTCGCGGTTCAGGTAGGTGAGATCGTCGACGCCCTGGTCGCGCAGATAAGTGAAAAGGTTCTTCAGCCCGGTGCCATAGCTGCGAACCGTCTTGGGTGAGAGGTCCTCTCTGAGCAGCGAGCGGGCGAAGGCCTCGCCGACGCGATCGAGCCACGCATCGGAGTGGATCAGCTCAGGCGCCGGCATGGCCATCAGGCTAGGCGGCAGCTGGCGCCGGCGGAACCTCGGTTGTAAATCACGACGGGCTGGGCGAGGCCACCACGGGACTCGGCAGCGAGGGGATGGTGACACTCCAGTCGATGCTGCCGACGTGACCCGAGCAGGTTTGACCGGCAAACAGCACGACCAGGAGGAAGGCCAGGATGACGAGCGCGACCACCGCGCCGGCGAGACCCTTCACTGCGGCTTCATCGGATTAGCCAGGTGCTGGACGTACTCCGGGTGCTCGGCGTGCATGTGCTCCTTCAGGTCGGGGAACCGTGCGTGACACTTCGGGCACGCGCCCGCGGCGATGCGCCGCTTCGTCCGCGTCACGACTCCACGAGTGGCGACTAGGCGCCGCTCGGTGCGCTTGTGTTGATCGCGCTCGTCGACGAGCAGCTGGCGCCGGCGCTCACTTTCCGCCCGAGCGTTCTCAGCTTC
>JBGPOC010000131.1:0-6693 GCA_041487825.1 Candidatus Dormibacteraceae bacterium
CACCACCTCGTGTACGAGCTCGTCGACAACGCGGTCGACGAGGCCCTCGCCGGCTACTGCACCCGGATCGTGGTCACGCTCTACGCGGACGGCAGCTGCTCGGTCGAGGACAACGGTCGCGGCATCCCGGTCGACATCCACAAGAAAGAGGGCCTCTCGGCCCTGGAGCTCGTCCTGACCCGCCTCAACGCCGGCGGCAAGTTCGGCGGCGGGGGCTACAAGGTGTCGTCCGGCCTCCATGGCGTGGGCGTGTCGGCGGTGAACTTCCTCAGCGAACACCTGCAGGTGTGGGTTCACCGAAGCGGGAAGGTCTACCACATGGAGTTCGAGCGCGGAGTCCCCAAGGCCTCGGTCAAGGCCGTGGACAAGACCGACCACACCGGGACGGTGGTCCGCTTCTGGCCTGACCCGCAGATCTTCCCGGACACGCACCTGGATCGCGAGATCATCAAGCGCCGGCTCCGGGAGATGGCCTACCTCAACAAGCGCCTCGAGATCTCGCTCGCCGACGAGACGCTCGGTTTCACCGACACCTTTTACTTCGAGGGCGGCATCGTCTCGTTCGTTCGCGCCCTCAACCGCGACAAGTCGGTCATCAACCCGAACCCCTTCTACGTCGACCGCGAGGTCGAGGGCACGCAGGTCGAGATCGCCCTGCAGTACAACGACACCTTCGTCGAGAACGTCCTGGCTTTCGCCAACACCATCCACACGATCGAGGGCGGAAGCCACCTCACAGGTTTCCGTTCCGCCCTGACCAACGTGCTCAACCGGTATGCGCGTAAAGCGGGCATCCTCAAGGAGCAGGACCCGAACCTGACCGGCGAGGACGTGCGTGAGGGCCTGACCGCCGTGGTGAGCGTCAAGGTGCTCGATCCGCAGTTCGAAGGCCAGACGAAGGGCAAGCTGGGCAACGCCGAGGTCCAGGGCCATGTCTCGATCGCGTTGACAGAAGGCATGACCCAGTACCTGGAGGAGAACCCCGGCGACGGCCGTCGCATCGTCGAGAAGTCACTCACTGCCGCCCGAGCCCGAGAGGCCGCGCGCAAGGCGCGCGACCTGGTGCAGCGGAAGAGCCTTCTTGAGTCGAGCACGCTTCCGGGCAAGCTGGCCGACTGTGCCGAACGCGACCCTGCGCTCTGCGAGCTCTATATCGTTGAGGGCGACTCGGCCGGCGGCACCGCCAAGGGCGGCCGCGACCGGCGGACCCAGGCCATCCTGCCTCTGCGCGGAAAGATCCTGAACGTGGAGAAGGCGCGGCTCGACAAGGTGCTCACCTCGGACGAGATCCGAAACCTGATCACGGCCATGGGCGCGGGCGTCGGCGACAACTTCAACATCGAGAAGATGCGCTACCACCGCGTGATCACGATGACGGACGCGGACGTCGACGGCAGCCACATACGCACCCTTCTGCTCACGTTCTTCTTCCGCTACTTCCCGCAGGTCATCGAGAAGGGCTACCTGTACATGGCGCAGCCGCCGCTCTTCAAGGTCTTCAAGGGCAAGCAGGTGGTCTGGTGTCACTCCGAAGGCGAACGCGACAAGGCGGTCCGGCAGCTCGGAAAGAATGCCGAGTCGGCCCGGATGAAGGGTCTCGGAGAGATGAACGCAGAGGAGCTGTGGCAGACGACCATGAACCCCCAGACCCGCGTACTGCTTCAGGTCAGGGTCGAGGACGTGGCCGCCGTGAACGACACTTTTGAGAAGCTGATGGGGCCGGACGTGGAACCGCGCAAGAAGTTCATCCAGGCGCACGCCAAGAGCGTCCGCAACCTCGACATCTGAGCCCGTTTCAATGCAAATAGCAGTCGACGCCATGGGCGGCGATCACGCGCCGGCGCAGGTGTTGCTGGGGGCGTCCCAGGCCGCGGCGGAATACCACATCGACGTGTCGGTCGTCGGACTGCCCTCGGTGGTCCAGCCATTGCTCGACCAGCACCCCCTGCTGCGCCTTGTGCCGTGCACGCAGGTCATCGCGATGGACGACCACCCCGCACAGGCGGTGCGCTCGAAGCCCGACTCGTCAATGAACTTGTGCGCCCGCCTCTGCAAGGATGGCAAGGCCGACGGCTGGGTTTCGGCGGGCAACTCGGGGGCGATCATGGCCACGGCGCTGTTCGTCCAGGGCCGGATCCGCGGTGTAGAGAGGCCGGCGTTGGGCTCGGTCGTGCCGACTCAGACAGGGCTCGCCTACTTTCTCGACGTCGGCGCGAACGTCGACTCGAAGCCTGAGTACATGGTCCAGTTCGCCACCATGGGCGCGGTCTACGCCCGCGAGATGCTGGGCCGCGCCAATCCTCGCGTGGGTCTGCTGAGCAACGGTGAGGAGGAGGGCAAGGGCGACGAGCGGGTCAGGGAGACGACCCGCAGGCTCAAAGGCTCGATGCGCTGGTTCGTCGGCAACATCGAACCGAAGGACCTGTATGCGGCCAAGGCCGACGTCGTCGTCGCCGACGGCTTTGTCGGGAACATCGCCATCAAGATGGCGGAGGCCACGGCCGATTTCCTCTTCCGCTACCTGCGCGACGAGATACCGAAGACCACGCGCGGAAAGATCGGGGGGCTGCTCATCCGGGACGGCGTGCGCAAGCTCCGCGATCGCATCGACTGGCGCGAGTTCGGGGGCGCGCCTCTGCTCGGCATCGATGGGGTGGTGGTCGTCGCGCACGGTCGTTCTGACGCTCGCGCCGTCAAGAACGCCATCAGGGTCGCGAAGGAAGCGGTGGACAACCAGCTCGTGAGTAAGATTCGGGCAGAGGTGGGCAGATCATGAAGAACGGCCGCACGCGTGTCGTCGTGACCGGGATGGGCACGGTCAACCCGCTCGGCAAGAATCTCGAGGAGTACTGGGACGGGCTCATCGAAGGACGGAGCACCGCTCGATTGGTCGAGGGCAGCTATCCGACGGAGAGATTGGCGACCAAGTTCGCCTGCGAGGTTCACGGGTTCGACCCCCAGGAGTACATGGACCGCAAGGCAGCGCAACGGATGGCCAGGTTCTCGCAGTTGGCGGTCGCGGCCTCCGGCATGGCTCTCGCCGACTCCGGGCTGGACCTCGCCAAAGAGGACAGCTTTCGAGTCGGTGTGGACATGGGCACCGGAATCGGCGGCTTCATCGAGATGACCTCAGGAGCCATCTCCTACGCGACCAAAGGACGCCTTAACCCCCTCTACGCGCCGATGATCATTCCCAACATGGCCGCGGCGTCGGTGGCTATGAATTTCCATCTGCGCGGCCCCAACACCACCGTGACCACGGCGTGCGCAGCATCCACCCACACCCTCGGCGATGCGGCCCGGATGATCCAGCACGGCGATGCCGATGTAATGCTTGCGGGCGGCGCCGAGGCGTCCCTTTGCGAGGTCGGCATATCGGCGTTCAACGCCATCCGGGCGCTGTCGACTCGCAACGATGCCCCCGAGAAGGCCAGCCGGCCGTTCGACCGGGACCGCGATGGGTTCGTGCCAGGGGAGGGCGCGGGCACGCTGGTCCTGGAATCGATGGAGCATGCCAATGCCCGCGGAGCGCGAATCTATGGCGAGGTGCTGGGCTTCGCTCTCACGTGTGACGCCTTCCACCAGGTGGCGCCGGATGAGACGGGCGAAGCGCCGGCCCGATGCATAACGCTGGCCTTGAAGGACGCGGGGATCGAGCAGGGAGACGTGGATTATGTCAACGCCCACGGCACTTCCACGGGATTGAACGATGCGGCCGAGACCCGGGCGCTGAAGATGGCCCTCGGCGACCATGCCTACAAAGTGGCGATCAGCAGCACCAAGTCGATGATCGGTCACCTGCTTGGCGCCGCAGGAGCCGTTGAGGCGATCGCAACCCTGCTGTCGATCAACCGCGGCATCATCCACCCGACCATCAACTACGAGAACCCGGATCCGGCCTGCGATCTCGACTACGTGCCCAACACCGCCCGGCGGAAGGATGTGCGCATCGCGATCTCCAACGGGTTCGGCTTTGGCGGCCACAACGCGGTTGTGGTCCTCAAGAAGTACGAGGAGTGATCCGGTTTGACTGACGAGAACAACGTCGGGACGGTGCTTGGCAGGAGTCTCCAGGAGGAGATGCAGACCTCCTATATGGAATACGCCATGTCCGTCATCATCAGCCGCGCTCTGCCGGACGTGCGTGACGGGCTGAAGCCCGTGCAGCGCCGAATCCTGTATGCGATGCATCGCGCCGGAGCGACCGCGGGCAGCCGGCACCGAAAGAGCGCCGCTTTCGTAGGCGACGTGCTCAAGCTCTACCACCCGCACGGTGAAACGGCCGTCTACGACGCCCTCGTGCGCATGGCGCAGCCGTTCTCGCTGCGCTACCCGTTGATCGACGGCCAGGGCAACTTCGGCAGCGTCGACGGCGACCCTGCAGCGGCCATGCGCTACACCGAATCTCGGTTGTCGGCGATCACGGGCGAGCTGATGGCCGACATCGAAAAGCAGACGGTCGACATGGTCCCCAACTACGACGGCCAGGAGGAGGAGCCGTCCGTACTGCCGGCCCGCATCCCCAACCTCCTCATCAACGGCGCTTCGGGAATCGCGGTCGGGATGACCACCAACATTCCGCCGCACAACCTGCGCGAGATCACCAGTGGGGTGAAGCACCTCATCGAGAACCCTGATGCGACCGGCGAGGATCTCCAGACGTTCATCAAGGGTCCCGACTTTCCGACCGGCGGCCTGATCATGGGCACGGCCGGTATCAAGGCTGCCTACGCGACCGGCCACGGCCGAATCGTGGTGCGGGCGCGTCACACCTTCGAGCAAGCGCCAAACGGGCGCGAGCGGATCATCATCGACGAGCTCCCGTACGCGGTCAACAAGGCGACGCTGGTGGCGAAGATCGCCGAGCTGGTGTCCGACCGCAGGCTCGAGGGGATCGCGGACCTGCGCGACGAGTCGGACCGACAAGGGATGCGGGTGGTCATCGAGCTCAAGCGCGAGGCGCGCGTATTTACCGTCCTGAACAACCTGTACAAGCACACCGCACTGCAGTCGACATTCGGCGTGATCATGCTCGCCATCGTCGACGGCCGCCCGGTGGTGTTGAGCCTGAAGCAAGCGCTGCAGCTTTTCATCGACCACCGTCGGGACGTGATCGTCAGGCGAACCCGGTTCGACCTCGAGCGTGCCCAGGAGCGCGCGCACATCCTCGAGGGCCTGAAGATCTGCCTTGATCACCTCGACGAGGTGATCAAGACCATCCGCGCCGCGGCCGACACCGACACGGCGGCCACGGAGTTGCAGACAAAGTTCGGCCTCAGCGAGCGCCAGGCCAGGGCTGTGCTCGCCCTCACACTCGGTCGCCTCACCAAGCTCGAGCGCGGCAAGATCGACGCCGAGTACGAGGAGGTCATCAAGACCATCGCGTACCTGGAAAGCGTTCTCGCCAGCGATCAAAAGGTGCGTTTGCTCATCAAGGACGAGATGGACGACCTCGCCAAGAAGTACGGGGACGACCGCCGCACCGAGATCACGGACCAGGAGGCGACCGAGCTTTCGGCGGAAGACCTTGTCCCTAAGGAAGACGTCGTCGTCACTCTGACCCACCGCGGGTACGTCAAGCGCCAGCCGTTGCGCGTGTTCCGCGGGCAGAAGCGTGGGGGGGTCGGGCTCAAGGGAGCGCGGCCGACCGCGGGCAGCGACGCGCCGAGCGGCACCCGCGAGGAGGATTACGCGCTGCACCTTCTCATCACGCACACGCACGCCTCGATGCTCTTCTTCACGCAGAGCGGGCGCGTGTTCCAGCTACGCGTGCATGAGGTGCCGGAACGCGAGCGCCAGGCGAAGGGCCTACCGGTCAACAACCTCATCGACATCGGGACCAACGAGCGAATCACTGCGGTGTTCGTCAGGCCTGAGACCGAGGCAGAAGCGCGCTACATGCTGATGGTCACCAAGAACGGATACATCAAGAAGACGGCACTCGCCGAGTACGCCAACGTGAGGCGCAACGGCCTGATCGCGATCAACCTCCAGGACGGCGACGAGCTGGACTGGGTCACGCCCACGACCGGCTCGGACGAGATCCTCATCACCACGGCCGGCGGCAAGGCGATCCGCTTCAGCGAGACTGAGGTTCGCGCCATGGGCCGCGACACGCAGGGCGTGATCGGCATCAAGCTCGGCACCGGCGATTCGGTCGTCGGGCTGGCGACCGCGGTGAACGGAGGCGATCTGCTGGTCATCACGGAGCGGGGATACGGCAAGCGGACGCCGGTGAGCGACTACCCGATGCACCACCGCGCCGGGCAGGGAGTCTTTACGCTCAAGGTCACCGATCGCGTGGGCAAGCTCGCCGCCGTTCGAGTGGTGAGCGATCCCGAGGAAGAGGTGCTCCTCATCTCGGCCAGCGGCATGGTGCTGCGCACCCAGGCGGGTGCGATCTCCCGCATCGGGCGCCAAACGCAGGGCGTCATCGTCATGCGTATCGCGCCTGACGACCAGGTCGTCGCCATCGCGCCCGTGGCGGCTCTCGAGGAGGGCGACACCAAGGAGTGATCGGTGTTGGTTGGGCCGGCGTCGGACTTCTGGTCTTGGCCGGACTGGCGATTCTGGTGGAGGCCGCTCTGGCCGCCGTCTGGGTCAGGGCGGTGGCAAAGCTCGCCCTGAAGCTCACTGAACGAATGAACACGGAGCGCGCGATGCTGGAGTCGGAACTGGAGAAGCTGCGGCTCG
>JBGPOC010000132.1:0-6692 GCA_041487825.1 Candidatus Dormibacteraceae bacterium
CCGCTCCCAGATCTCAGCCTTCTCGGCCTCTGTGACCACTGATCCTCCCATCGAACACCTCCTTGGGTCGCCTTAGCGTCCTCTTCGTCCAAGGTGGTGGTGCAGTGACCCCTTGAGGCGGCCTCCGGGTTCCCTCTCATACATTTTCAATGTGACGCGCGGCGCACCACAGCCATCGCCCCGGCCCACAGCACCGAGCCGACTCCCAGGAGCGTCCACATCGTCCAGGTGATCCCGCGGAATTCGACCAGCGCACCGAAGATGCACATGGCGGCCGCGCCCGCCAGCAGGAATGAGCCGGGCAGCAGCAGCCATGCCGAGTACCAGGGCGGCTGCACGAGGTCGCCGCGATCGAGAAGGCGGCCCGCGCCGAAGATGAGCGCCGCGACGGCCATCGCCGGGGCCGCGAGGCTGATCGCCCAGCCAGTACCGACGGAGCCTGCCGCCGAGCCCAGGAGGGGCTGGATCCCAGCCATCGCGAGGGCCGCAGGCACGGCGAACGCAAGCAGGCGCAGGAGCATGCTCGCCCTCGGCACGGTGGCTCAGGAGCCCGGCAGCACGGGCAGCGCGGCCGGCCGGGTAAAGACTGGCCGGGTCGCGACCCAACCCAGCTGCACATCCCAATACCGATCCGGCCGTGACAGCTGCGTCATGAAGGAGTTGTTGAACGAGCGCATTCGGGTTGTTGCGGACTGCCGCCTCATGTACTTGACGTAGAAAGGTTGCCGCGGCAGGCCGGCGGCATTCGTGGCATTGCCGTAATAATCGGCGTTGCCATATACGGAGGTCGAGCCATACGAGTAGATCGCGACGCCCAGCACTCGGTTCCCAAGTGCGGATCGCGCGAGCGCCCTGCGTATTTGGGCGAGCGTGTTCTCCGGGTAGTTCATGAACGCGCCTACACCGGTCACGATGCGGTTTCCAAAGCCGGAGTTCTTCTCGAAATCGAGCCAGCGGTCGAACCAAGCCTGCTCCAGGCCGCTCCAATCGCTGTCGTAATTCATCGGCACGCCGAAGTCGAGATAGTCTTTGACCATCCACGTTTGCCAGTCCTGGAAGACGGATCCATACGCCGATGTCAGCGGCCACTCGGAAGCGTCTGAGGGGGCACCGCCGAAGCAGATCAGCGCGCCGCTGAGCTTTACCTTCGGCTTCGCCGCTTTGAGGGCGGAATGCAGGTCTCGCACGAAGGCCGTGACCCGGGCCCTGCGCCACGCTTTCCACTGTTCGTCATCAGGGCCGGGCTTTGCCGTCGCGCCGGTTTGAAGCATGTAGAGCGAAACCGCCTCGCGGCTGTAGCCCCAGGTGGCGCCGGGATACCGGACGTAATCCATGTGAATGCCGTCGACGTCGTAGTTCAGCGCGACGTCCATGAAGACCTTGTGCGTGTAGAGCTGCACCTCCGGAACGCCCGGGTCGAGAAAGCCACCCTGGCTGCCGTCGCTCGCTCGGTTGCCCCATTGCGGGCCGTGCTGCTTATACACGGCGCTGGATGAGCCCACGAAAAAGGTGTTGAGCCACGCGTGCACCTCGATCCGCGGCGTCGAGGCGTGAGCGAGCTGGATGACGTATGCAAGCGGGTCGAAATCCCGCGGACCCAGTATGTCGGTGGCGCGCGGCTCGTCGGAGCGGTTGAAGTAGGCGTCGCCCCGCTTGCGCACCTGCACGATCAGCGCGTTCACGTTCGCGCGGTGTGCGTCGGCGACCAGCTTCTCGACCTGCTGGGGTGACTTGATCCCGTCGTGGAACGCATCGACCCAGAGTGCGCGGTACTGGGGTGGGCCGAGCGCGACCGGCCTTGGAGACGCACTGGGTGAGATCGTCACCGTCCCCGCCGGCGGCGATGAGCAGGCGATCAATGCCGCGACCAGAAGTAAGGCGCTAACGCAGTGCCGCATCAGCACCGGGCAAAGAGCACATGGTTCCTCCCTTTGGTGTCTATCCCGCCAGGATGGTCGCGCCGCAGGGTTTCGATCGCGTCATCCCTTATGGCTTGACGGTGAATCTCGTCCATTCCCTCCATTCGTGCGGCGTAGTCGACCCAGCCCAGGAAGTTGGAGACCATGTGCTCCGCCGATTCCCAGTGCAGGTCTTCCTCGACCAGCTCCACGCTCGCAGCCGGGAACCTGGCTTCGAGCGCCGCCTGCCGAAACGCGGCTGCATCCTGCAACGCCTCCCGCGTGGACCCCTGGTCGACCGCCTCTGGCGCCGGCGGCAGCCACCGATCGATCACGGAATCAAGAAGCGCCCACACCGCCTGGTCCCGGCTCGGCACCGGCACGCTCGCCACCAGGCGTCCGTGCGGTCGCAATACGCGCCGAGCCTCCCTCAGCGCTCCAGGGAGATCGGGCACGAATTGCAGCCCGTGCCCGCACACGGCGGCGTCAAAGGACTGGTCGGCGAACGTGAGGTGTTCGACATCCATGAGCTCGAAGCGCGCACCTGCGATGTTCAACGAGCGCGCGAGCGCGATCATCCCGGGCGCCAGGTCCACTCCGACGACCTCGCCGCCCGGCTCGACCATGGCCGCCACGTAGCGGCTCAAGGTGCCTGGCCCGCATGCCAGGTCGAGGATCCGCTGCCCGGGTCGCGCGTCGAGCAGCTTGAGCGCTCGAGCCCGCCCGGCCGACTCTCCGCGGGACATGATCTCGTCCAGGCGGCGCTGGTAGGCGAGGGCGTGGCGGCTGAAGACCGGCGGAAAGAGCTCCTTGGACTTCAAACCTCGAGCGCCTTCCACCTCTGTTCCAACCACGCTGCGGCACCAAGCGCGCCGCTGTTCGTCTTACCCACCACCTGGATGCCGACCGGGAGTCCGCGCACGGGCGCGGGCAGCGTGACCACCGGCTGGCCGCTTGCATTGAACGGACGCGTGTAGCGCGTGCTCGGCTCGCGCACCTCGGTGCCGGCGCTGATCGGCGGCGCCACGATGGCGGTCGCCGGCAGGACAAGCGCGTCGATGCCTTCCATGGCTCGCGCCGCGTCCTCGCGCAGCCTCGGCCAGGACACGATCGCCTCGTCGAAATCCACGGCCCGGACCTCCAGTCCTCGGTGGATGTGCCCGAGCACGTCAGCGCCGTATTTCTCGGGGCACCCGGCCGCCCAAAGCCGGTGGTAGACCGCCGCTTCGACGAGAAGGATGACCAGCGCCGCGTTGTAGAGCGGCTCGCGGGCGACGAACTCGACCTCGGGCAGGCCGGCGGACACGAGCCCCCAGGCTCGGGCGGTCTGCTCATCCAGGTCGGAGACCCACCCCGCGGGAATCGCGAGCCGCGGCTCCCGCGCCGGATCGTGCAGCATCGCCTCGCCCGACATCATCGAGTAGGCGCGCGATGTGCTCGCGACGTCGGCCGCCATGGGGCCGAGCGTGTCGAGTGACCGGCTGAGCGGGATCACCCCGGTCGTGTCGATGCTGCCGAGCGCGGGCTTGAAGCCGACGACCCCGCAGAACGAGGCCGGGATGCGGATCGAGCCCCCGGTATCGCTGCCCACGGCCCAGTCGCACATGCCGGCCGCTACTGCCACGGCCGACCCGCCAGAGGAGCCGCCGGCCACGCGCCCGAAGTCGTGGGGGTTGTGCACCGCGCCGTAGTGCGGGTTGACGCTGGTCACGCCGTACGCGAACTCGTGCAGGTTCGTCTTGCCGACGATCACGCAGCCCTCGTGGCGCAGGCGCCGAATGACGGGGGCATCCTCGGCCGCGGGTTCGCGAGGGAGAATCACACCGCCCGCCGTCGTCACCATGCCGGCGACGTCGACGAGGTCCTTCACCGCCACCACGGTCCCGCTGCCCTCTTCGGACGAGACCGAGATGAATGCGTTCAGGTCGGCGCGTTCCTGGATTCGCCTGCGTGCCGCTCCCAGCTCCACCGCGCCAATTCTGGCACCAGGAGAGTTATCCTCCCTCGCGGATGCCTCAGACCAGCGGAATCATCAACCCAACCATCGCCTGGAGCAAGGTGGACGTGCTGACCGCCTACCAGCGCCTGACGGGCGAGATCCAGATGAGGGTCCGGCTTCGAGAGACGATCAACGATCCCGAACCCTACTTCCATCTCAGGAACATCAGCGCCGAGCCGCTCCTACCGGGCGCGGTCGCGCTGAACGGGGTGCCCGAAGGCCTTTTCAGCAAGGCCCTCATCGGAGGCATCAGGACCGTCGAGCCTGAACCGCCGCCGCCGGACCAGCTGGAGGTGACCCGCCGCTACGCCATGTACCAGGCCGGCAACTTCATGGTCACCGGGGCCGCGGAGTTCCCCAAAGCGCTTGAACCCAAGATGCACGGCGAGGTGCTGCTCAAGAACCCGTTCTTCCCGCTAGTCGACGTCACCGTCACCGTCATCGGCATCGCGGGCAAGAGCTGGACCCAGCCGATCATCTGGGTCAATCGGTCCCACATGATGGCGCTCTACCTGGGCTGAGCGCCCAGGTTATGAGAGGGAACCCGGATGGTTTCCCGTAGGCGGGCCTAACGACCCGCCTTATGAGGGAAACCCGGATGGTTTCCCTCATCGCGCGTCGGCTTCGCCGAGGCGCTGCTCTTTTCCGGTATATCGATGGGATTTGTTGAAGAAAAGTCTCTCCACGCCACGCTTGGGTGTGGTCAGGACAAAGTCATGGCCGGGGGGACCCCGGCCAACCCTGCCGAGCTAGCCGATCAAGGGCGCTGGGGGGTGGGGGGGCCTGAGAACAGGGCTTTCAGTCTTGCCCACAGGACCGAGAACAGAAGCGCCAGCGCGTTGACGGGCTTGGCGGTGGTCGGTGCCGCTACCGCGGTCGCCGGGGCGCCTGGGCCGGCCGCGGCCGCAGCCTCGCCGGCTGCAGATCCCGGTTCAGCGGCCTCGACGTTGGCCTTGATGCAGGCCGCCATGTCGTTGACGATGCGCCGCGACACGTCCTCCATGACGCCGCGACCGAACTGTGCCACGCGCCCGGCGACGCTGTAATCGGTCACGATCTTGACGACCGAACCGGAGCCCTCCGCCTCGACGGTCATGCGCGCCTTGGCGCGGGCGGATCCGGGCCCGGTGGTCTCCCGGCCTTCGGCCTCCAGGGTTGCGGAGCGGCCAGGGTCGTCCCGGTCGACGATGCGCGCCGTTCCGTTGTAGGCGACGGTGATGGGGCCGACCTTGATCTTGACCTTGCCCTTGAAGGTGCTCGGGTCCACGACCTCGGAGAGCTCGGCGCCCGGAACGCAACCGACAATCTTGTTCACATCCAGGAGGTAGGCGAACACGTGATCGGGTGGCGCCCCGACGCTGAATGAATTTTCTAGTTGCATTTCAGCGCTAAAAGTAGCGCAATAGAGGGGTGCGGCTTCGGCTGCCCACGAGGGGTTGAGGGCCCGCGGCATCCGCATGTTCGACACAGTCCCGGTTGGCGGCGCGTCGCCGGGCGCGTTTTTCAGGACCGTTTTCGGCGCTTTGCGGCGCCGCCACCGCCGATAGGGAGGAGTCGTATGAAGCACAAGGTCGCCACCACCGTCAACGGCCACCGGCATGAGCACGAGGTCGAACCCCGCCTCCTGCTCGTGCATTACCTGCGGGACGTAGTCGGCCTCACCGGAACGCATGTCGGCTGTGACACCAGCCAGTGCGGGGCGTGCACCATCCTGGTCGACGGGAAGGCCGTGAAGAGCTGCACGATGTTCGCGGTCCAGGCCGAAGGGAAGAGCCTGACCACGATCGAAGGCATGGCCAAGGACGGCGTGCTGCATCCGCTGCAGCAAGCCTTCTGGGACGAGCACGGCCTGCAGTGCGGGTACTGCACGCCCGGCATGATCATGGCCGCGTCCTACCTGCTCTCGCAGAACGCGAACCCCACAGAGGACGAGATCCGCAAGGGCCTCGAAGGCAACCTCTGCCGGTGTACGGGATACGTCAACATCGTCAAGTCCGTGCAGTCCGCCGCCAAGGCGATGAACGGTTCCAAAGCCAAAGCCGGCGAGCACTCGGCCGCCGCCCAGAGGAGCTGAGGCCATGGCGATCACAACGATGATCGGAGCCAAGATCCACCGCCGCGAGGACCCGCGGCTGGTCAGCGGCGAGGGCCGCTACATTGACGACTTCACGCGTCCGGGAACCGTCTTCCTATCCGTCGTCCGCAGCCCTCACGCACACGCTCGCATCAAGAGCATCGACATCACGGCGGCGAGCAAGGCGCCCGGAGTGGTCGCTGTCTACACGCACAAGGACATCGCGAAGGTGATCGCCGGCACCATGCCGGCGGCGCCGGCGTTCGTCGCCGAGAAGAAGCAGATCCCGCCCCGATTCCCGATCGCCGACACGGAGGTCGCCTACCAGGGCGAACCCGTGGCGGTGGTGCTCACCGAGACCAAGTACCAGTCGGTGGACGCGGCGAACCTCATCGACGTCGAGTACGAGGTGCTGCCCGCGGTGATGGACCTGGAGAAGGCCCTGGTAGCCGGTTCTCCCAAGGCCCACAGCGGAGCTCCCGACAACCTCGGCTGGGACCTCACCTACATCCCCGAAGACGAGAGCGTGATGAAGGAGGCGGACGTCGTCGTAAAGCAGCGAATCCTTCAGCAGCGCCTTGCGCCCACGCCCATGGAACCGCGCGGAGTCCTCGCCGAGTACTCCGCCCCGGACCAGACCATGACGATCTGGATGTCGAGCCAGAACCCGCACTTCATCCGGCTGTTCCTGGCCGGAGCCCTTGGGATTCCGGAAACGCGC
>JBGPOC010000133.1:0-6634 GCA_041487825.1 Candidatus Dormibacteraceae bacterium
AGACCGTGGGGATGTAGCTCAGCTGGGAGAGCACCTCCTTTGCAAGGAGGGGGTCAGGGGTTCGAGTCCCCTCATCTCCACCATTCCATCCGGTATGCGAACCTCGGGTGGCACGCGGTAGGTGACCCGCACGTCCTGGCCCGAGACGACGCGCACCTCGTCGATGAGTTGAGCCAACAGCGCCTTGCTGCGCGCTGGCGGCAGCGCGTTGGCCAAGATGGCGTCGAGCGACACGCCGAGCAGGGCCGACGCAAAGTCGAGGTCAACTGGCCCGATGTCTCCGCGGTCGCTCTCCAGTGCCAGTGCGGCCCCCTCGCCGGCCATCCCCGCCAGCCGTACCTCGATCTGGTCGATCCGGGTCTGGCAGGTCTCCGGCCGCAGCCGACCCTCCTCGAAGGCGAGCAGGTAGCGCTGCAGGCGCCGCTCCAGGTCGACCCGCTCGACGGCCAGCGCGGCGATCCGATGCTGGCGCGCGACATGCTCCTGCCGCCACTGCCGATCGGCCGTGGCCAGGGATGCGCGCAGCAGGTCGGTGTTGGCATAGATCTCGGCCAGCTGACCGAGCACCGCTGCCTCCAGCTGCTCACGGCGCAAGCGATCCTGGTCACAGGCGGCCCGACCATGGCGCGAGCGGGTGGCGCAGGTGTAGTAGTCGTAGCGGCGCGAGCGGTTGTGGGCGGCGGTACCCACCAACGGCCCGCCGCAGCGGTCACAGATCAGGCGCAGGCTGCTGAGCAGGAAGGGGCTCGGGTTGGCCCGCCGCTGGGATGGGGCGTGGGCGCGGCCAGCCCGCAGGCGCTGGGCCGCCTCGAAGAGCTCCGCCTCGACGATGGCCTCATGTCGGCCGGCATGCCACAGCCCACGGAAGGGGACCTCGCCCAGATACACGCGGTTGCCGAGCACGCCCAGCACCGAAGCCCGCGTCCAGGGCTGACCGCGCGTGGTGCGCAGGCCACGCTGATTGAGCCAGGCGGCGATGGCGCCGCTGCCGAGACGGTGGGTGACGTAGCGCTCGAACATGTCGCGCACGATCTGCACGGCGGCCGGGTCGGGCTGCAGGCCAGGGCCGTCAGCTCCGCGTCGGTAGCCATACGGGTAACTGCCCACCGTCCACTCGCCGCGGCTTGCCTTGCGCTGCATGCCGGCACTGATGCGCTCGATGATGGAGGCCCGCTCGAACTCGGCGAAGACGCCCAGCATCTGCAGCATCATGCGCCCCGCCGGGTTGCTGGTGTCGAACGGCTCGGTCAGCGAGCGGAAGGCAACCCCCGCTTCCTCGAGCTCCTCGATCAGGGCCGCAAGCTGCCCCAGGTTGCGCGACAGGCGGTCAACCCGGTACACCAGCAGCAGGTCGTATGCGCCGGCCGTGGCGGCGCGCCGGGCGTCGGCCAGGGCGGGTCGTTCCAGGCTCTTGCCCGAGGCGCGGTCCTCGTATTCGGCCACCACCTGCCAACCCGGCTGGGAGCCGACGTGTGCCAGCAGCCGGTCGCGCTGCGCGCCCAGCGAGTAGGGCTGGTTGGTCTCGTCGGTCGAGATCCGGGTGTACAGCGCCACCCGCTGCGCCGAGCCCTCCATCTAGGCCTTCTCGTCCCGCCGCTCGCCGTTCACCAGTTCGGCGAAGGCCGTGCCGAGCTCGTGCGCGAAGCGGCTGGCGTCGTCGGTCGACAGCGGCACGAAGGTCGGTGGCGCGAGACGGATGCCGCCAATGAGCTTGGTGCGACGGCCAAACGCCAAGACCAGCAAGAGCAGCAGGAAGAACTGCAGGATGGGACTCAGGCCCGACAGATCAACTGATCGGGCGGGGCTGGGGTTGCTCATCGCGGTCCGCCCTTCGGCGGTCGCGCGCGCCAGCCCAGGATGGTCGGTCCACCCCGCCACGATCGCTTGAGGCGAAAGCCGTCCTGCTGGTGGTACACGTAGGCACCCCCTTGTCCATCGGGTTCCTCCGCCCACTCCGCCTCCGGCGCCAAGCGCTCGCAGATGCCGCAGTACAGCTGGGGAAAGAGCTGCGCCTGGGTGGCTTTGCGCAGCTCGTCGGCAGCTCGTCGCGCCGTGGTCTGCTCGGAAAGCTTGGCGCGCATCTCGCGCAATTGGGCCTGCATCTCACGAACGCTCTGCGACTCGCCCTTCAGCGCCTCGCGCGCGACGGTACGCTCTTTGTTGGCTGCCCCGAGGTCAGCCGCACGGCTGGCGCGCTCCTCGGCGAGCGCGGCCTTGGTGGAGGTGACGGTGTCGCGCAGCTTACCCACCTGTGCCTCGAGCTCGTCGGTCCTATTCGTTTCGAGGCCGGTCAAGCCGGTGAGTACCGCTCCGCGGATGGTGCCATGGCTGTCGGCCAGACGGTCGAGTAGGTCAGACTCGTCGGGCGTCAGCTCCAGCACGACGCGACGGCGGTAGCGGGGTTCGGCAGATCGGCGCGGCATCACATGTACATAACATAGGGGGGATCCATTTGCAAGTCGTTTGGAGGCCGCTGAGCCGGCGCAAAGCCTCGCGACCAGCTGGCCCTTGGACAGGTGCGAACGGCGGGTTAGCAGCCCGCCTAGATTGGGGCCGTCACCCGTCCGTGATGGCCTCATCCGCTTCCTCGGCTTCAGGCGCCTTCTGACCCTCTTTGGCTTCTTCCCGCTCCCGCGTCTCCTTTTCCTGCTTCCAGTCTCGTACGAAATATCGGGTGAGGTCGACGTACTGATCCGCGGCGATACGAAGCTCCGGGCTCAGCCCATTCTCCTCGAAGAAGCCGACCACCACGTGGAGGCCAATCCGCTTCACCGCCTCGATCAGCGGGACGTAGTCGCCGTCGCCAGCGAAGATCACCGCCACCTCGTAGCGCCCTTCAGAGGCGAGTGTCAAAACGTCGGTGGTTAGCGCGACGTCGACGGCCTTCGACCGGCCACCGGCTCGTCTGAATAGACGTGGCTCGAAACCCATCGCCCGCAAGGCGAGTCTCGTTTCCGTCCACTCTGGCTGATCGGAGGTTGTCGAAGTGTAGTAGTAGGCACGGGTCGCGCTCCGAATCCGCGGACCCCTCCATTCCTGGTTGAGGAATTGACCTCCATGGCGGGAGAAGAAGGCGTAAGACGCTTCCTGTCCCGGCAGCCACAGGTACACGTCCTTCCGCCAGTGCGGCCCAGCCCTGAGTTGGACACCCGCCGTCTTCAGCGTCTCCTGTCCGCGCTTGGTTAGGTTTTCTCCGTCGACAAAGAGCATCCACTCACGTTCGCGGGACAGGAGCGTCGTCGTATCAGCCATCTAGGTCAGCTCGCGCTCCCAGAAGGCGACGGCAGATCTTGCCAGCTCAAGCGCACTCTCCGTCCGTGGCTGGCCTTCGTCGAGGTCGACGACGAGCCGTTCCGTGTAGAAGGCGCCCGGGTCGAAGGCCCCCGGATCGAACGCGCCCTGGCGCCCGACTGCACTTACCGCGGTGTGGCGATCGGTCCTCAAATGCTTCGCGCGATTCCCGAGGTGTGAAATCGCTCGGAGCAGCTCGGTGTCGGCTTGGCGCTGCGCCCCTGGAGTGACCCAATCCCGCATGTGCTCAGCCTCGATGAAGAAATCCCAGGCGGCGAAATCGTCATTGGGGTCCCGCTCTAGACGGGCCAGATCGTGGTGCATCTTGGCCAGCAGATCGGCGCCCGTTCGCAGGCGAGGTGAGAATCCCTCCCACTTCGTCATGTCGGTCGGCTGATCAGTAGCTCGTCGATCATCCCGTGGAACGGCTCGAGAGCAGACCGGAGCGCCTCGCGTGCTGTCATGCCACATCCCAAGCTCGGACCGTCCGGCGTGTCGGCTGAGGCCAGCCAGCGGCCGTTGAGGCGGGCCAGGCGGACGTCAACCCAGAAGGCGACGCAGGTGAGTCGTAAGGTACGCATCGGCTGGATTCTAGGTCTGGTCGCTGCGTGGGATCGGACCTTGGTGACGCGGTGAGGCGCATCGGGGAGACCGTCTAGCATCTCTCTGACAGATAAGGCGCCGGCCCGTTCCAAAAGGGGACCCCCGTAGGCGGTCCGGTTCGTCATTCGCTCGGTCCCGCTCTCAGGCCGATCAAAAGGAGGTCCTTTCGGGTCCCTGCTATGCCTTCCATGCGCCTCGATCCATGCGCCTCGATCCGCTGCCCGACCATGCAGCCGCGTTCGACAGACACGTCGAGCTCGTCCGAAGCAAGGTAGCGCGCCGGTCACCTGACCAGAGTTGCGCGCGGGCACTTCCCGAAATCGCTACGGGTCCTGAGCTTCTCGTTCGTCCTCGAAGCGCCCGAGGCGCTCGTATTCGTCCTCGAGCCGACGGTAGATACCGGCGGTGCGGTGCCAGGTCGCGCTGAAGGACTTGGCCAGATCGCCATACCGCTTTGCGAGTTCGCGTTCCTGATCCCCGCCCGGTCCACGCGTGACCACGCCCCGGCTGTTAAAGGCCTCGACGCTGTAACCGACGTCGATTTCTTGGCTGCCGACTCGCTCGAGGAGGGCGCGGACTGCCTCGTGCGGATGAAGACCATCCTCGCCGGCTGGGGCATACCAGAGCGCATGTCCAATGCGCTGATCGCCGATGACGCCACGACCCGCCGCCTGAAGGCTCGCCCGTGCGGCATCGACCCAACCGTCGAGCGCGGTGGGGTTGACCTTCCCGTCCTCAGTCGCTCCCGGAATGGGGCCATGCCAACTCCGAAGAAGGGCGAAGGCCTGTTCGGCGTAGCGAACATGAGTCGGGTCTGGCTCGGCAGGCGGGTCTTGGTCGTGGGCTCGAAAGACCAAGCTGACCACCTCGACGAAGAAGTCCGGCTCATTGGCCATCCGCTGACGGATGTGCTTGAGAGCCTCTTCTTGGTGCTCAAGCACTCTGAGAAAGACCCACTCGATGCCCGCCAGCTTCAGCGGATCGTAGCCTTCGGCATCGAGCTTCTTGAGGATCTCTGCGAGCTCGTAGGCGAAGCCCGTGATCTCGGCAGGGCGAGGTGGCGTAGCTACGAGTGTGGCGCTCTCCAGCGCCGCGAAGGCCAACTGCGAGTCGAATGGGCTTCCCCTGTCGCCGAGATTGAGGCCGATAATCTGGATGGCCGCGAACGGGCGGTCATTCTCGATCAACTTTTCGATCGCGACCCACTGCGAGGCACCACGCGGAAGCCCATCGAAGCTCGCCCAGTAGAACTGTTCCACGCTTGGCCCCAGCTCGTGAGCGAGCTCCCACGCCTGCGGCTCTCGGGAGGCGGCGAGCAGGAACCGTGCCACGCGCTCGTCCGAGAGCTGTTCCGCTCGGGCACGCACGACGCCTGCCGTCCACTGCCAGCCATCTCGCCTGTTGCGAGCGAAGAGGTAACCCGCCAGAGCTTGGGACTTGGCTTGGTCATCGGCTGAGGCCCATGCCAAGAGGCGCTCCTGTGCGTCCGGGTCATCAAGGGATGCGATCGGCCCGCCGACTGTGTAGGGCTCGGCCGCGCGAGCGATCAGATCTTCGACGCCTTCCCAGCCGCGCTGCTTGAGGACCGCGGAAACGGCTGCCGATCGTTTCGAGGCGAGCGTCACTTCGTAGTGCTCGTAGTCTCTGCCGCTGACCCTCTGCGTTGCAGGATGCGCAACGAAGAGCCAGAGACCTTTGAGGACCGGATCTGCGGGCCGGAAACGCTTCGCGACCGCCGCGAGCTTCGTGACGCGCTCACGCGGCATCGCCCACTCGGCGTGAGCGAAGGCGCGATGGTTGCTGACGACTTCGGCCATCGCGTCTGCCAGAAGCTCCAGATCCTCCGGCGCGAACTCCTTGACCTTGAGCGTCCTGAGCCCAGCAAGGATCCTGTCGCCGAAGTCGGGCCGAAGGTCGTCGTAGGACTCGACGAGATCCTTCCAACGATGCGCGTCCCGTCCAGCATCCATGAGGAGCCGGTCAAGTAGCTCGCCGATCTCCGACCAATACGCGGGGAATGTGACCTTCACCTCGTCGGTCGGCGCCCAGTCGCGCCACTCGGGCTTCGACGTCATGCCGCCGATGTCCTGCCACTTCGGAAGCAGTCGAAGGAGAAGAGGCCAAGTCGCATATGGCGCGGCGCGACGCGCTGCATCGATCGCTGCCAAGCGGCGCGGCGCGTCGGCGCTCGTCTGGGGATGCCAGGGCAGGAAGATCTCGCTGAAGCTGCGGCCCGGCCGGTTCCCTGAAGAGCGGCCGGGGTCGAGTGCCACCAAGCGCCCTAGGATCGCGGCGACCGCCGGCAGATATTCGGCCGACCAAGCGAGTCGCTCGAGAGCCCACAACAGGCCGTAAATGTGAGAGCGGGGACTGAGCAAGCCGCGCTCCTCCGCGAACAAGTGGCGGAGCACCGGCTCCTCACCTTCCAGCCCACGCTGCGTCTCAGCCAGGAAGACGTTGGGAGCTGCTTCGGCGAGGGCGGGCAGGACATCTTCCAGGTCAGCCCATCCGTGTCCGCTGGGGTCTTCATTGGCGCCTCGCAGGAGACGATGGGCCACCCGAGCGGCCAGATCTTGTCCTGCCAATCCGCCCTGAAGGACCGAAAACTCGGTTTGCGAACCTGCCGCGGCAAGAGTCACCGCGAGGCCCTGACGAAGGCCGACGGAGTGAGGTCGCCTGCGGTCCTTCACGTTCGCCAACCAGCGCTCATCTGGGTCCAGCTCCCACGCGGGGTCAGGAG
>JBGPOC010000134.1:0-6625 GCA_041487825.1 Candidatus Dormibacteraceae bacterium
CGACCATCGGGTAACCCGCCACCACGCCCTTTGCCATGTTGTCGACGATTCCCTTCTGAACCGACACGCGGAAGTTCTGCGGGATGGCGCCGCCGAAGATCTTGTCCTCCCAGACGAAGCCCTCGCCGCGCTTGGTGGGGCTCACCTCGATGACACAGATCCCGTACTGGCCGTGACCGCCGGATTGCTTGACGTGCCGGCCCTCGGCCCTGCTGTGCCCTGACACCGTCTCGCGGTAGGCGACCCGCGGAGCCTGCGTCGTCGCCTCGACCCCGTACTTGCGCTTGAGCTTCTCCAGCGTCACGTCCAGGTGGACGTCGCCAAGCCCCGAGATGACCAGCTGCTTGGTCTCCTCCACGCGCTCGACGTGAAGCGTCGGATCCTCCTCGCTCAGCCGCGCGAGGCCGGTCGAGATCTTCTCCTCGTCGCCTCGGGCCTTTGGCGTGATCGCCAGGCTGTAGGCGGGAGGCGGCAGGTCCAACGGCGGCAACGCTGCGCCACCCTTGTCCCCCAGTGTGTCGCCGGTGAGCGTGTGGGCGAGCTTGGTCACGGCGCCGATGTCGCCGGCCCGCACCTCGGTCGCGGGGACGTGCTCCTTGCCGCGCGGGAAGAAAAGCTGGGCGAGGCGCTCCTCGCCGCCGCGGTTGAGGTTCTGCAGGTGCTGGTCGGTCTTGATCGTGCCCGCGACCACCTTGAAGTAGCTGACGCGGCCGAACTGATCGCCCCCGGTGCTGAACACGAAGGCTTTAGACGGTTTCATGGGGTCGGCGTCCGGGGCCGGCAGGAGCTCGCAGATGGTCGACATGAGCGTTCGGACCCCCAGCAACTTGGTGGCCGAGCAGCACACCACTGGCGCGACCTTGCCTTCGAGGATCCCCTCGCGCAGGCCGCGCTGAATCTCCTCTTCGCTCAGCGTTCCAGCGTCGAGGTACTTCTCGAGCAGGGCATCGTCGCTCTCGGCGGCAGCCTCGATCAGCTGCCCGCGGTACTCATCGACGAGCTTCTGCATGTCGTCCGGGATCGGCGCTTCGCCCCCCTTGCCGTCGGGCGTCGTCACGAATGCCTTCAGATGCAGGAGGTCCACGATGCCTCGGAAGTCCTGCTCGGACCCGATCGGCAGATGAAGAGGAAATGGCCGGGGAGAGAGGTTCTCCCTCATCGCGGCCACCGCGCCGTAGAAGTCGGAATTCTCCTTGTCCAGCTTGTTGACGACCACGATGCGCGGCTTCGACGTTCGGTTGCAGTGCTCCCAAGCGACCTCGGTCCCGACCGCAAGCTGCGCGCCCGCACCCACCACCACGACCGCTCCCTCCGCTGCGCGAAGCCCGCTGAAGACCTGGCCCGCGAAATCGAAGAACCCCGGCGCGTCGAGGATGTTGATCTTGAAGCCGTTGTGCTCTGCAAAAGCCACGCCGAGACTGATCGAGATCCTCCGCTTCTGCTCCTCGGGCTCGAAGTCGGTGGTCGCCGTGGCCTGGTCGGGGGAGCCCATTCGGGCGATGGAGCCTGAGGCGAACAGCATCGCCTCGGCGAGCGCGGTCTTGCCGTCGTGTGAGTGGCCGAGCAGGACGACGTTCCTGATCTTGTCGGGCGCAAACTCAGCAGCCATCCACTCCCCCAGCACCTCCAGCCGCCGCCGGCACGACTCGTAAGTCTAAGGACATGCGGCCGGAGGGCCGGTCGGCATCTCTGGTCGCATGTCCGAAGCGGGATTAAGGGAGGGTTGGCTTGGGTATGATCTGATACCCATGGTCAAGAAGACGGCGTCGATCGAAGAGGTGCTGGCCGCGGTCGAGGCCGCCCGCGACAAGGTGATGGCCGACGAGGTCAAGTCCCTCACCAAGCTTGGCATTCCCAAGGCGATGGCCTACCAGATGATCGCGAGCAGGTTCCACCAGAAGGTGGGCAACCAGGAAGAGGCCGAGCCCGATCCGTTCGAGGGCAACGCAACCTCCTGGGAAGAGATCGGCTAAAAGGCGCGGGTGAGGACAGTCGTCCTCCCCCCCGGTACCCCCACCTCTCCCAGGCCACGCTGGGAGGCGCTTCGAAATGCACGTCTTGGTGACGGCCGGAGTAAATCCGGCCTAGAACTCCACCTGGCACTGTCGATCTAGTGGGGGCGTGAACCGCGCCCGGCGGCTCGCCCGGCTGCTGCGGATCCTTGCGGCAGTCATCGCCGAACCCGGACTCAACCCCCTCGAGCTGGCTGAGCGTGCCGGCGTCTCGGAACGTACACTGCGCCGGGACCTCATCCAGCTGCGAGACCTCGGCTATGAGATCTCGTACACCGGCGGCTATGAGGTCCAGGAGAAGCTGAACTTGGAAGGACGGTCTGCCCCCCGCTCGCTCGGTCGCGTCTACGAGCAGCAGCTCGAGCTGCTGCGCAAGCAGCTACCCAAGCGGCTGGCGGCCCAGGTGACAGAGGAGGTCGACTCGCTGGCACCGGCGGCCCTCGCCTCACTGTTTGCCACCGCGATCGAACGCCACACCAAGAGCGGCGCATGAGGCCGCTCGTCCTCATTCCGAGCGGTGAGGCGGATGCCGACTTCACCTATGCGTCCGGGTTCCCGGTGGAATCCGGCCTCTACATCCGGTTCGCCGAAGGCGACGACGTCCTGGTGGCCAGCCCGCTCGAGATCGATCGCGCCCGAGCGCAGAGCAGGGCTGCACGCAAACTGGGCTTCTCCGAGGCGGGGTACGTCGACCACGGCGAGTACGCGTCCTGGCCGCGACTCGCCTCGAGGATGCTCCGCGAAAAGGGTCTGGAGCAGGCCCGCGTATCGCCTCGCCTGCAGGCGGTCTACCTGGAAGAGCTGCGCTCCGCCGGCCTGGACGTCGAGATCGACCGCGACCTCTTCAGGGCTGAGCGCAGGCACAAGACCGCCCAGGAGGCGGGTTTCATCCAGGACGCGCAGCGCGCCGCCGAGGCGGCCGTGACCGAAATCGTCCGCCATCTCGCCAAGGCCGAGATCAAGGATGGAGTGCTCTGGCTCGACGGCAAGCTGCTCACGTCGGAGCGGCTCTATGCCCGTGCCCAGCTCCTACTCGGCGAGATGGGGTTCAGCTGCCCTGAGATGATCGTCGCCGGCTCCCCGGAATGCGCCATGCCGCATTTTCGCGGCGAGGGTCCGATACGCGCGGGCGCCCCCGTCATCATCGACATCTTCCCGTCGAGCCGAACCAGCCACTACTACGGAGATCTCACCCGCACCGTGGTTGTGGGCGAGGTCCCGGCCGAGACCCGGCGAATGCATGCGGCCGCTCTCCAGGCGCTCGATGCAGGCATCGAATCTATACGGGCCGGCGTCAGTGGCCGCGACGTGCACCACGCCGTGTGCCAGGTCCTGGTCGATCGCGGGTACGGCACCACGACCAAGGGCTACGAGGGTCCGGAAGGGGGCCCGAAGATGAACCACAGCACCGGCCACGGGGTCGGGCTCGACGTTCACGAGGAGCCTGGTCTGCGCGGACCGAACGAGGAACCGCTGCAGGAAGGCGACGTCGTGACGGTGGAACCCGGCCTCTACCTTCTCGGCCTGGGTGGCGTCCGCATCGAGGACACGGGGATGGTGACGAGCGGCGGCTTCGCGAATTTCACCAGCCTCACGCGGAGCCTGGATCCCGCGGACTATCTGTAGGTGTTGGGAGACATGGTTGGTGGGTTGCGCCTCGAGCACGACGATCAAGTCACGGACGGGGTCTGCCTCAACTGCGGAGCGCCGTACGAGAGCGTGATCGGCGTGATGTACGAGGATGACGAGGCGATCGCCATCTACCGGGCCGACATCTTCGACCGCTTTCACCGCGACCCGGAGCCCAGGGTCGTGCTGTCGATCGCGGTCGGCGACTGGCAGGATGGCACGGACCGCTCCGACCGATGCTCGGCCGCCATCGAGGCGTGGGCCGACGGCGGCCGGGTCAGGATCGCGTTCAGCGACCGGGCCGGCTCCCCCTGGCAGGAGCTGGAGGTCGTGGGCTGGCAGCTGACGAGCAAGGAGGCCGAGGCGAGCCCGCTGCGCGATGCCTTCCTGCGGCTGGCCGACCACGTCGCGTGCAACGACCGGCGGCTGCGAAGAGCGCTGAGCACAAGGACCACCGCCCTTCCCTAGCGTCCCGCTCCGGAGGCTCAACCGAAATGCCAGGGGCTGCGCTGCGCGGTGCCCGTGGCACCCTGCGGGTTCATCCCGCTAGGCGCCCGATATCCGCGTTGCCGGCTGCGCCACTCGCTTACAGGTCTAACGACATGCTCGCTCCGTTGGCGCGCTGGCGCGGCGACCAGGATGGGCCTTATAGATCGCTCGCCGGCGCCTTGATCTCGGGCGCCGATCCGGCGACTTTCGGCCGAACCTCCGGAGCGGGACGCATTGTAAACCCTGACTTTACATCGAGGTATGATGCTCGAATGCCTCGATCGGAGACGCTCGGTCAGCGAATCCGGCGCATCCGGCAGGATCGTGGCATGAGCCTCGCGAAGGTCAGCGGAGGCGATTTCAGCCGGGCGTTTCTGAACCAGGTCGAGCTCGGACGAAGCCAGCCGTCGACGCGGGTGCTTCGCGTGATCGCTGGGAAGCTTGGCACCGAGGTTGACTACCTGCTCGAGGGCCGGTTGCCCGGCGTCGAGCGAGAGCTGGCGCTCGAGAAGGCGCGTGTGCTGGTGGCACGAGGGCAAGCACGTCGCGCGCTGGCTGCGCTGGGCACGGTGGTCGACTCCCCGGAATGGCCGCTCGGGACCGATGGGCGCCTGTGTCAGGCCGTCGCCCTGCGGATGCTTGGCCGTCTGAGCGAAGCCGAGGAGGTGCTGGCGGCCGAGAAGGAGGTCATCGCAGCGCATGGCGACACAGACCGCCTTCGGCGATTGCGGTCGATCCAGCGTGGCGAGGCCTACGCCTTCGGCGGTGGTGACCTCGAATCGGCGGCTCAAGCCCACCTGCGGCTGGCCGACCGGGCGCAGCGGGCTGCCAACAGCCAGGACGCCCTGGAGCACTACCGGGCGGCCAGGATCCTCCTGGAGGTCAGAGCCCCGTCGCGAACGTGAACGGCGGCGGAGGGGTGACCGTCGGTGGGCTGATCTCGAGCGTGATCACCTCGCGGGCTCTGAGGACGATCGCCCTGGGATCCCCGGTGTAAGGCTTCGGGCCCGTGCCGTCACCGGGATCGACGTAGACGACGAGCGTCTGGTCGGGCGTAAGGGTCAACGTCGACACGTGGGTCTGATCCAACGGCTGCTTGATTCCGCTCCACTTGCTCCAGATGTCGAAGAACTCGCCCAGTGTGAAAGTGCGGTTCTTGGGAGCTTCGATGTGAACGGTGTCGGCATTGGCCGAGTGGACGTGCAGCCAGTAGTAGCAACCGGGCGCCGATTCGTTGGGGGAGATGCCGATGCCCCCCGGGATCGGGTGAACGGCTCCGCCGTAAACGATCTGGACTGCGACGTGGTAGTGGATCTGGGTGTGCTCGAGGTTGTCGCATGGGATCCCGTCTACCGAGCCCGACACGGGGGCGTTGTTGTTCTGTGCGCTTCGAATGACGGTGACGATCAGGATGACGGCGAGCACGATCAGGATGCCGCCGACGACGATCGGAAGCAGCGGCAGGTCACGCCCGCTCTTGACCTTCACCGGCGGGCGGCGCCCTGACTTGGATTTGACCTTGGCTCCGCGCACGGCCGCCTTGGCTCGGGTCTGGTTCACTCGACTGATAGAATACCGACCTACCCTTTCTGGCCTCGGCCGGTGGCAACCGCCACCGATCGAACGGGGCCTGAACCCATAGGAAGGAGGTCCATTGCGGGATTACGAGATTCTGTACATCGTTCGCGCCGACCTGGACGACGACAAGGTCCAGGACATCATCAAGCGTGTCAACACGTTGATCGAGAAAGCCGGCGGGTCGTTGGAGCGCACAAATGTCTGGGGCAAGCGCAAGCTCGCGTACGAGGTGAAGCACCAGAAGGAGGGCTCATACGTCCTCCAGGACTTCCAGATCGGATCCGCCGGCCTACCCGAGCTGGAGGCGACGCTCAAGATCACCGAGGAAGTCCTGCGGCACCTGGTCGTGCGCAAGCCCGACCGGGTGATTCCGACCCCCGTTGCACCGCCGCCGGTGGAGGTCGTCCTGGAGCCCATCGCCACGGAGACGGGCGTGGTGGAGCCGTTGGATGGTGAGGATCGGGAGGAAGCTTAGATGTCCAATCTCAACAAGGCGCTGCTCATCGGTCGGCTGACCAAGGACCCCGAGATGCGCTACACGCCCAGCGGGACCGCGGTGACGAACTTCAGCATCGCCACCAACCGGTGGTCGACCGGCCCGGATGGCGAACGGAAGGAGTTCACGGACTACCACAACATCGTCGCCTACCCGATCGGCAAGCGGAATCTCGCCGAGACCGTCGCCCAGTACACCCGCAAGGGAGCGCTCGTTTTCGTGGAAGGCCGCATCCAGACTCGTTCGTGGGAAGGGCAGGACGGCCAGAAGCGGCGCGTGACCGAGATCATCGCCAACGACGTTCAATTCCTCGAGCCCCGCGGCGCGGCCGCGGCAGCCGGCGCGGGTCAGGGAACGGCCGCGGCGGCTCATGACGACGTCCCCGCTCCGGACGACGCGCCGCGCGACGTCGACCCGGACG
>JBGPOC010000135.1:0-6616 GCA_041487825.1 Candidatus Dormibacteraceae bacterium
CCAGCGCGGCCTGGCTCGCGCTCGTGCTGACCGTCACCGGGCTGGTGGTGTTGGCGCCATTGGTGCCGAACGTGGTGGTCCAGGTCCCCCCCGTCGGGATCGAAGCGACGAAGCCGGCGCAGCTGGCACCGGCCACAGCCCCGACACTGACCGTCACGGTGTCCCGGTTTGAGCCGTTGCCCCCCGACCAGTAGAAGGTGAACGCCCAGACTCCCGCGCTGACCGTCTGAGAGGGCAGGCTCGAGAACGCAAAGACCGCTGTGGTTCCGTTGGACGTAGCGGTGCACGCGGTGCCCCTTACGCCGACAACCTGGTCCATGGTCGCGGGCGTGCATGCGGGCGAAACACCGGTGCCGTGGACGTAGAGAGGGTTGCCGGCGGACTCCACGACGGGCACGCTGGTCGACCCCCACAACAGGGCGCCCACCGCCAGCCCGATGGCTATGACCACGAGCCAGCCAAGGCGGCGCGGCGGATGGACCGTGCGGGTGGGAATCGCGCGAATGTGCGCGACCGGAGAGCCGGGAAAGGATGGTCGCCGGCCTGCGTTGCGACCCTCGCCAACCCCCGCGCGATGCCCGAGGAGCCAGCGGCGAAGGAGGTGCAGCCGTCGCAGGTGGTGCACCTCGTCGGTGATGTGGCCGGTCTTCGGGGTCCGGAACCAGGGCCCCTCGTCTTTGCTCAGCAGGCCCTTCAGGGCCGCCCAACCCTGGAACGGAACGAGAGCGAACGACAGCACCAGCGCGCCCAGCACGCCCTGCAGGTCGCGCCGAGGAGCCTCCTCGAGGATGAGCCCGCCGAGGTTCATCAGCGGCAGGGCGCAGATGTTTGAGAACAGCAGCGCCCAACCGAGCGTGGCGGTCCACCCCGGGACGTGGGTGTGGAAGATGAGCTCTGACACCACCCAGCTGAAAGTCCCGACCACGAACAGCCCGGCCTGCAGGTAGTAGGTGGTGTCGAAAAGAAATTCCAGCTTCTCCATCAGCGTGACGAAGGGCGAGAGCATGATCGGCAGGAACCATTTGCGGACGTTGTGCGTGTGTCCTTCAGCCCAGCGCATTCGCTGCCGCGCGAGGCGCGAGAAGGTGCTCACGCATTCGGCGGGTGTCTCCGCCCACGGCGTGTACACGACCTTGTAGCCGCGGGAGTAGAGCTTGAGCGTGAGCTCCCAGTCTTCGGTGATGCTGGTGCCCCAACCGACCTGGCGCAGGAGATCCGCCCGGATCATGTAGGCGGTCCCCGCGACCATCTTCAACGAGCCGACTGCGTCCTGGAAGGGGCGCTCGACCATGTAGCTGCCGGCGTACTCGGCACGCACGGCCTCGGTGAGCCAGCTCTCGGACTTGTTGAGAACGTGCCACTGGTAGCTCTGTACCGCGGCGACATTTTCGCGTCGCTTGATTCGCTTTTCGCCGGGTACGGGCGTGTCTGCCCCCGGTGTGAGCTGGCCGTTCCCGAACCCGTTCCTGCCCACGCTCTCCTCGTAATAGAAGTGAGGCAGGAAGCGGTCGATCGAGTCTGGGAACGGCACCGAATCGGCGTCGAAGACCACCACGTACTCGGCCCGTGGATCCATGACCTTGAGGGCTTCTCGCAACGCGCCGCCCTTGTAACCGTCGCGGCTGTTCCGGTGAAGGATCTTGAATCCCGGCGTGTTCATCCAGCGCTCGAGGATCAGCTTCGAATCGTCGGTGGAGTCGTCGACGAGGATCACCTCGTACTCCGGGTACTCGAGCTGCGAGAGCGCGTTGAGCAGGCGGTCGATCACACGGCGCTCGTTGTAAGCAGCGACGTGGACCGAAACGAATGGGTGATAGCCGAGATCGATGTGATAGCCGTTTCCGTTCCCGTTCCCGTTCCCGTTGCCGATCCGGTTGAGCCCCGGCTGCTGCTTACCGCTCCCGTTGTGCCCGTTACCGCCGTTGCGACCGACCGCCATGGTCGTCACCAGCACCATGACTGTGCTCAGGTAGTACTTCACCGCGTAGGCGAAGAACACCGCTCCGAGGAACAGGCCCGTGAATGCAAACCCGTATGCGAGCCAGTCGCCTCCGCTCTGGATCTTCGACTGCGCCACCAGGTCGGCAAACCCCCGCACCAGAGCGGCGATCGGGGTGATCGCCACCACGATCGACACCATCAAGATCGCGTCGAGCAGAGCTGTCCAGAGCAGCTGGCCGCGGTCGGGCCGGCTCCGAAGTCTCACGATCTCGGTGCCGAGCAGGACCAAGCCCGCCAGCACGAAGACGATCGCCACGCCGTACCGCGCCGGGGCGCTGAACAGATCCAGGACCTGGACGGCAACCCCGGCCGCAACGAGCACGCAGCCCGCCCCCAGGCCAAAGGACGTCCTGTGTAAGGGCTCCCCCTCGCCGTTGGTGCCGTTATGTGTCGGCATGGTTCTCTCCGCCGCCGGCGCGATGGAAGCCGTTCCCGTTTGATCGGAACTGAACGGATGAGAGCTCCGCAGCCGCGAACCGGCGGTGACCTCCGGGAGTCACCGCAGCGGGGATCACCACCCCCTGCTGAACTGCGCGCCGGAGCCGCTCGACCGTCAGCCCGAGTGTGCGTGCGGCGTCGCCGCTGCCGACCAGCCCGCCGGCGTGCGGCGCCAGCGTGAGGATCCGGGACTCGGAGAACCGACGGTGGCCTCCCGGGGTCACCTCGTCAGCTTGCAGCCGCCCTTCGCGACATGCCCTTATCAGCGTGTGCTGGCTGACCCCGAGGAGGCGCGCCGTGGCGCCGGAGCTGATGAGCCTGGCGCCACCCAGATCGGGCGACGCAACGCCGGGAAAGGCGTCGACATCCTTGACCCTGAAGCGGTGATGGCCCCCGGGTGTGGTTTCGGCAGGCTTGAGAGTTCCCCGCGCGACGGCGCGGAGAACGGTCGCCTGGCTTACGCCCAGGCACTTCGCGGCCTCCCTCGAACTGATCAATCTGTGCAAGACGTGTGCAGGACTAACGCAGCATTATGACAAGTCGGTCACCGATTTCGGTACCCCTTGGTATTTCTCGAGCAAGGCGGGCGATTTGTCGTTGAAAACGCACACAAATCCGCTATAGTGCTCACGGATTCCGCGCCTAGACTCACACGTGAGGGTGCCGTCGGTGAAGGATCCTCGGAAAGGATGGAGCCAGGGCGCTCTCAAACGAATAGGAACTCACCCCCCGCAGCCAAGCTCGGTGCCGGTGTCGAGAGATCGCCCGGCCCGAGCCTTTCTATAGGCGGTGTGGCTCTATCCCACCCCGGGCCGCCGCCCAGTCGGCAAGCCCCTCCCGCCACGGCCGCAGGCTCCCTGTTCGTTCTGAGGCCAGGCAACCGTTGAGCGGCCTCTGCGCCGGCGCCGCCAGCTCGGCGCTCGTGACAGCTTCCACCTCAGCCGCGACGCCGCACTCGATCAGGGCGGCTCGAGCGAACTCGTCCCACGCGCAGCAACCGGCGGCCACGACGTGAACCAGCCCGGTCAATCCAGACGATGCGAGGGCGATCGCCTTCCCCGCCAGGTCGGCCGCGTACGTCGGGTTAACCCGCTGGTCGGAGACCACCCGAAGCCGTTCATGCCGGCGGGCCCGCTCGACGATGCGCTCCGGGAAGCTTCCACCGGCCCTGGCCGTGCCGTGAACGCCGAACAAAGCCGCCGTGCGAATGACAAGCGCTTCGGGCATGACGGCAAGCACGGCGCGCTCGCCTTCGAGCTTCGATCTCCCGTACGCGCTGAGCGGCCTCGCAAGATCCGACTCGACGTAGGGCCCCTCCTGAAGTCCGTCGAAGACGAAGTTGGTCGAGAAGTGGACGAGGCGCGCCGCATGCAGTCGGCAGGCCGCGCTGACGGCGGCCGGACCCTCCGAGTTCACCTGGTGCGCCAGGTCAGGTTCACTCTCGGCTCGGTCGACCGCGTTGTAGGCGGCGCAGTTGAACACGACCTCAGGGCGATGTTGGCGACAAGCGCGCTCGATCCCGGCTCGGTCCGTGACTGAAAGCTCACGGTGGTCGAGGCCCACCGCATCCGGCAGCAGGCGCATGAGCTCCCTCCCCAGTTGGCCCCCTGCTCCGAGCACCAGCGCCTTCACAGTCTGGGAAGGTAGCAACAATTGCCTGCCAGGCTCCCTGAGGCAGCTTTTAAGTATTCGCTTTACAGTTGCATCTAAATGACTAGGATTCCGTCGCCACCGCTCTCTCGCGGGCTCGCGCGCCCTGGGCGATGCCTCCGTGTTGCCCTGAGGGGTAGAGGGTAGCGACGGTGCGCATCCCGGAGCTCGCAACCGAAGGCGTACCGACGGCTCGGCGCGTGCACGTCCTCATCGTGCAGGACCATCCCCTGCTGGCGTCTGCGCTTGCCAGGGTCCTCGAAGGCCAGGCCGATATGGCCGTGTCCGGCGTCTCTTCATCCGGGGCCGACGCCCTCAAGTCGGCCGCATTGCATCGACCGGACGTGGTGCTGATGGACTTCCGGCTGCCGGACGTGACCGGACCAGAGGCGGCGCGCATGATCCAGAGCGAGCACTCCAAAGCTGCGATCGTGTTCCACAGCGCCGACGAATCCGAGACGGCCCTGCTGGACGCCGTCGACGCCGGCGCGACGGCGTACCTCACCAAGGAGGCGACTGCGGACCAGATCATCGAAGCGGTCCGGCGCGCCTCGCGTGGTGAGGTACTCATTCCGGTTGAGCTGTTCGCACGCGCCATCGCGAGGCAGCGTGGGGTCGCCACGCGGAGACGGGAGCGGGAGCATCTCCTTGCCGAGTTCACGCCTCGCGAGCTCGACATCCTTCACCTGCTCGCCGAGGGTCTGGACACGACTGCCATGTCCCAGCGCCTCGGGATCGCGCCCCACACGGTGGAGTGGCACGTCCGTCACGTGATCGAGAAGCTGCAGGTCCACTCCAAGCTTCAAGCGGTGATAGCGGCCGCTCGCCTGGGACTGATCGAGCTCTAAGAGGCGTAAAGACCCGGAAAGCCATCCTCTTACAGGGGTGGCCCGCCGTGCTCACCCATGGCGACAAAACAGGCCGGCGGGCGTAGTACAAAGGCATGCAGCTCCGACGAGGCCCGCCCGACAACGGCATATCGCCCGTCAAGGCGCCGACCCTTCGCCTGGTTGACACCCCCCGGGGGCGACGACCGGCGCCTCGGGGTTGGAGATGGTGGAGGTCTTTCGACAGCTACTCGATCCGCGTCATCGCGGGTTTGCTGCTGATGTCCATTCCTGTCTCCGTCGTCCTTGGATTCGTGGTCGCCAACTGGAGCGCCCAGACGAGCATCGACCAGGCCAACGCCCGCGCGGAGGCCACCGCGGAGAGCACGGCCGTACGCGTCATCGACTGGGTGGCGGAGCGCAAGGCGCAGCTTCGCGCTCTCGCGCAGGCGAACATCGGCGAGCTAGCGAAGCCGGGCCTGAGCGCGCGTCTGATCGACGCATTCAACTCCCAATCGTCTTTCGATGGCATGCAGATCTACGACCTGAGCGCAACCTCGATCGCGTCAAGCGCGCCAGGCCTCCAAATCTCGCCTATGCCTTCCGGGTCGACCTTCGCCAACAGTCTCAGCGCCGAGACCATGGGGCCGCTCCGGATTGGAAAGCAGGGCCTCGATTGGATCATGACCGCCCCGGTCCTCGGCTCAGACAGCAAAGCGCAAGGAGTGCTCGCCGGCGACCTGAATGAGGCGGTGCTGGGCAGGCTGCTCAACCCGTACGGCCTGGACTCTGCCACGGCTCGTGACCAGGAAGTGCATCTCGTGAACGCCCAGCACCTGCTCATCTACAGCTCTGACTGGGGCGTGCTCCAGGACGGGGGCGCCGAGCTGGCCAAGGGCGCCCTCAAGATCTCGGCCGAGGGCGGGATCTTCGATCGGGCGATGAACGGCGGCGCCGGTTCGGGCCAGACCGTCGACTACAGGAACCGGCAGGTCTTCGCCGGGTACGAACCCATCCCGAGCCTTGGCTGGGTGGTCATCGCATCGATCGATATCTCGAGCGCGCTGACGCCCGTGCGCGCGCAGGAGCTTCGAACCTCTCTGCTCCAGGCGTTCGCCACCCTGCTGCTGATCGGGTTCGCGATCGTGCTGGCGGTCCTCACGACGCGGCCGATCGTCGCGCTCTCTCGCGCTGCCTCGAGCGTTGAAGCTGGGGATCTCACCGCACGCGTCACTCTGAAGGGAGGCGGAGAGGTCCGCCGGTTGGGCGATGCGTTCAACGCGATGGTCGAGCGCCTCAGCGGGGTCCTGGTCCGCTTGCGCGGCGAGGTCAGTGAATCGGCCGGCAAACTTTCGGCGGTCGCCGAGCAGCTCGCCTCCGCCACCTTCGAGCAGACCGCCGCCGCCACCGCGACCTCGGCCAGCATGGAGGAGCTCTCGCGCAGCTCGGCGGCGGTCGCGGAGACCGTTGATCGCGTCGCCAGTCAGGCCGCCGAGACCCAGACCAACCTGGAGTTGGCGCAGGCCGACCTCAAGGCGTCCGGCGATCGCACCCTCGCCCTCGCCGGCAGAATCAACGAGATCGAAAGCATCCTCGACCTCATCAACGACATCGCCGACCAGACCAACCTGCTCGCCCTCAACGCCGCCATCGAAGCCGCCCGCGCCGGCGACGCCGGCCGCGGCTTCGCCGTCGTCGCC
>JBGPOC010000136.1:0-6594 GCA_041487825.1 Candidatus Dormibacteraceae bacterium
ACCCTCAGGTCTTCGGTGGCGCGGGCTTCCAACCAGCCGAGCAGCCGGTCCGCAGCTGCGATGGAACCGCGGCGGACCAGGCGCCGCGCCAACAGGAGGCCCGCCGTCGCCGCAGCCTCACCGTCGGCGAAGCCCGTCGCGTTCCGAAACGCGCGCCAGCCGTCTGCTCGAGCGCCGCGGCGGTACCGGTGGCGGCCCAGCGCAAGCCAGTCCGCCGCGTCCATACCGGCGTCCCTGCCCTGGAGGCGACGGAGAAGGCGCGAATGAAGGTGGACCAGGCTGATGACGTCGAGCCGGTTGTGCTCGAGCGCCGGCTCCAGAAGAGGGCTGTAGCCGTGGCGAAGGTAGTCGAAGTACGCGTCGGGAACCAGGGCGCTCGCGATCGGGTCCTCGCGCTCGTATCCGAGCACCCGCTCCTCCACCGAGCGCAGGCTGCAGCTTTCCAGGCGGTGCCGGTACAGGGCGCGGACCAGGGTGAGCAGGTCGACGTGGGGTGCGCATGCCAGCTCGCCCGGCATGCGGGACATCACCCAGCGCGTTCGCAGCACCGGCAGGTCGAACGAGCTGCCGTTGAACGTAGCCACCGCTTCGGCCGGAGCCATCTCATCCTGCAGGGCGTACAGGAAGGCGGCTTCCATGCCGGGCTGCGGCAGGAAGACCTGCGCCACGCGCAGGCCGCAGTCGACCGGCCGGGCGATGGCCGCAGCGAAGACGTACGTTCCGGCCCCGCCGGAGAGACCGGTCGTCTCCGTGTCGATGTATGCGACCGAGCCCGGGTCCGGTTCCAGCGCCGGGAGCGGGATCACGTCCTGGCGTAAGAGGGCGTCTCCGTATGGAGTCGAGACGGCCTCGAAGCCGCGCGGCAGCGCATGTACGGTCCGCGCTCGCGGCCGTGGCGGTGCCCCTAGACGGGCAAGGCGCTCGCGGAGATAGGAGGCCGGCGCCGGGCCGTCGACGGATCTTCGGCGCCCATGCGGGCCATCTGCGTTGTTGCCATCTGCGCTTCTCGCTCCGGGTATCGATGGATACGCTTCGCTGCGATGCTCGATGGCGCCTAGCAGCTGACCCACCTGGCCACCGAATCTCGCGCCGCCAGCCCGTCGCCGGCCTCCAGTAACTTCAGGCATGCCTCCTTGGCTCCTTCCACGAGGTGCAGGGGACCGATGCAGGACGGACATCCCGCGAGGCACGGACAGTCGCGCACCAGCGCCGCGGCGTGCTCGAGCAGCTCGCCGTGGAGCTCGTACATCCGGGCCGAGTAGCCGACGCCGCCGGGATACATCTCGTAGACGGTCACGGTCGGAAGCTGTGTGGTGACCGATCGCACCTCGGCCACCGAGCCGAGGTCGCGCGGGTCGCACATGAGTCGGAGGCTAGCCACATGCCGGAGCGAATGCGCCATCCCCTGCAGACCGGCTTCAAGCGTCTGGCGGCCGAGTGCGCGCCAGAGGTCCTCCTCGACGGTGATCCAGTAACCGGTCGTGTGCAGCGTCTGCTCGGGCAGGTGGATCGGACCCGAGCCGATGTTTTCGTGCGTATGGAATCGAATCTTCTTGAACATGCTCGCGAGCGCGGTGATCTTCAGCTCGCCATGACTTCGCGCCAGCCCCTGGCCCTCGGGGCCGGCGAACGTGTCGAGGACTTGCACCGTCACCGCGGCCAGCGCGTCGGTGTAGTAGTCGACCTCGACCGGGTGCACGTAGGCCTTCTTCTCCTCCCAGTCCAGGCGCTCGACGTGGAACTGCGCGCCTTCATGGAGGTAGACGGCCTCCTCGTGCAACAGGACGGGGGCAGTGAACTGGTCCATCTCGCCGATGACCTTCGGCCGTGGCTGCGACGTGTCGATGATCACGACGTTGTCCGCGGCGATGCGGCGGAGGTGGATCTCGTCGGCCGGGAACGCCTGGCGGCTCCAGAACCACCGTCCGGCCGACCGAGACGCGGAGCCGTCCTCCTCGAACATCTCCAGCAGCTCGTGGACGTCGGCGCGGCCCAGACGTTCCTCGTTCTCGAAGGGCAGCTCGAACAGGCCCGCCTGCAGGTGTCCGGCCAAGAGCAGGAGATTGTCAGGGTCGATCAGCCCCTCCTCCGGGTCCGAGCTGAGGAAATACTCGGGATGGCGGACTATGAACTGGTCCAGCGGCGAGCTCGACGCAACGAAGACGCCGACTGAGCCGGATCGCCGGCCCGCCCTCCCAAGCTGCTGCCAGGTCGAGGCGATGGTGCCGGGATAGCCGACGAGGACCGCGGTCTGCAGAGTGCCGATGTCGATGCCGAGCTCCAGCGCATTCGTGCTCACCACGCCTGTGATCTCTCCGTTGCGAAGCCCCGCCTCGATCTCCCTGCGGTGCAGCGGCAGGTAGCCCGCCCTGTAACCACGGACGCGCTGCGAGGCGTCGAGGCGTGGAGCAAGGTCCTGCCTGAGGTAGCTGAGCATCACCTCCACCTGCAGGCGGCTGCGGCAGAAGACGATCGTCTGCACGCCCGACCGAATCCAGGGCGCAGCGATGCGGCGCGCCTCGAGCATCGAGCTGCGGCGTACGCCCATCTCGCGGTTGAGCAGCGGCGGGTTGTAGAAGATGAGGCGACGCTCGCCACGCGGCGCACCGTTGCGATCGACCAGCTCGATGTTCTCCTCCTCCAGCAGCTTCTGCGCCAGCTGGAGAGGGTTGGCGATCGTCGCGGACGCGCAGATGAAAGTGGGAGCGGATCCGTAGAAGGCGCAGATGCGCTTCAACCGCCGGATGACGTTCGCGACCTGGCTCCCGAACAGGCCTCGGTACATGTGCAGCTCGTCGATGACGACGAAGTCCAGGCTCGAGAAGAGCCTGCGCCACCGCGTGTGATGGGGCAGCAATCCCGTGTGGAGCATGTCCGGATTGGTCATCACGATGTGCCCGGCTTCGCGAATTGCGGTTCGGCGGCCGGGCGACGTGTCGCCGTCGTAGGTGTCGACGCGCAGGTCGATCGGCAGGCCGTGCTTCAGCGCGCTGAGCTCCGCGAGCTGGTCTTGCGCCAGAGCTTTGGTCGGGTACACGAACAGCGCCCGCCGGTCGGGCCGTTCCAGGAGGCGCTGAAGGACCGGGAGGTTGTAGCAGAGGGTCTTCCCGCTCGCGGTCGGGGTCACCACCACCACGTGGCGTCCATTTCGAATCGCCCTGTAGGCGTCGGCCTGGTGCGAGTAGAGACGTTCGACGCCGCGCGCCGCCAGCGCGGCGGCAAGCTCCGGCCGAAGGTCGTCGGGCAGCGGGGCGAACCGGGCCTCGGCCGCCGGGATCACATGATCGAGCGTGACGTCACCCTGGAAGTCGCCTGGGACGAAGCGGGGAAAGGCGAGCATGTGCGCCAGGGACGTTAGACGAACATTCGTTCGCCGTCAAGCCTGACCTGTATTCGATCGCGACCTCGAGCCGGGCAAAAATGGGTAACTCGACCTTCCTCGCTGTCTCTCTCATGACCGACGCAGAGAACTACAAGGTCAAGGAGGTAGCGTTGAGAAAGCTATTGAGCGGCGCCGGTATCGCAGTCGTCGTCAAGGTCGTAACGGGTTTCGCAGTCGCCGCTCTCGCAGCGACGGCAGCCGGTGCGGCGACCGAAGCGGCGATCACGGGCAGCCTCAACCCCACTGACTGGGGGAAGCAGGTGGTGCAGCAGGTCGCGACCTGCAAGGCCGACCTCGCAACCGGCGAGCACGGCATCGGGGCTTGCGTGAGCGCTTTCGCGAAGCAGCACGGCAAGCTCGTCTCCGCGGAGCACCACGCCAGCGGCAACGGCAATGCCAACGGCCATGGAGCGAACAAGGGCAACAGCAACGGGAACGGCAACGGTAATGGCCACGGCCAGACCAGTCACAAGCCCGACAGCACGCCAGAGGACGTTTCGACCGACGGCGGCGGCGGGTAGGGTCTAGAACCCCTTCCTCAAGTGGGGTCGCGCCTCCGGGCGTGGCCCCACTTTCTTTTTGACCGTCCATCGTTGACCGTCGGCGGTGTCGATGACGGTTACGCCGAGTGCGGCGAGCTCCTCTCGCAGCGAGTCCGACCGCGCAAAGTCCTTCGCCGCCCGCGCCTTCTCGCGTGCGTCCAGCAGCTCGCCGGCGCCGATAGGTAGAGCCTCGCTCGGTACCGCGCGATCGAGGTCGAGCCCGAGCACCCGATCCCAGCGTCGCAGCAGAAGCGCTTTCACCCCTACAGCCACCGCCGCGTGTGTGAGCTCGGCGACCAGGGCCATTGCCGCGGGCAGGTCCAGGTCGTCAGCGATTGCAGACCTGAAGCGCGCCTCGAGCTCGCTCGCCTCGGCGGCTCCTGGATCGGCTGGTCCGCCTTCGCGAGCCCAATCCGCGAGGCGCTCCCTCAGGTTGCGCAGGGCATGATCAGCTCCGGCGAGGCCCTCGGTGCTGAAGTTGAGCTTTGTCCTGTACCGCGCCTGCAGCGCGAGGTACCTGAAAGCCAACGGGTCGAACCCCTGGTCCTTGAGTTCGCTGATCCGAAAGAAGTTCCCTGCGGACTTGGCCATGCGCGCCCCGCTCAGCATCAGCAGGCCGCCGTGCATCCAGCAGCTCACCACTCGATGGCCGGTGACCCCTTCGGATTGCGCGATCTCCGCCTCGTGATGTGGAAACACGTTGTCGGCGCCGCCGGTGTGGATGTCGAACCGCTCGCCCAGGAGCGACATCGACATCGCCGAGCACTCGATGTGCCAGCCGGGGAAACCGGGGCCCCACGGGCTGGGCCAGACCTGGAGGCGGTGCTCGCCCGCGGCCCTCCAGAGCGTGAAGTCGCCAGGGTGCCGCTTGCGGGGATCGACCTCGCCCCGGACGCCGGCGATGAGCTTCTCCGTGCTGTTGCGCGAGAGCCTGCCGTAGGCGGGAAAGCTCGCTATGTCGTAGTAGACGGCCCCGCCGACCTCATAGGCATGTCCGCCCTCGATCAGCTTGGTGATGAGGTCGATCATCTGGGGGATGTGGTCGCTGGCCCGCGGATATTCCGCAGCGGGCCGGATGTTGACCTTCGCCGCATCCTCCATAAACGCCTGCGTATAGAAGGAGGCGATCTCCTCGGGCGACTTCTTCTCCAGTCGGGCCGAGACGAGCATCTTGTCCTCGCCGCGGTCGAAGGTGTCGTCGGTGAGGTGGCCGACGTCCGTGATGTTCATGACCTGGTGGGTCCTGTAACCGAGGTAGTCGAGGGCGCGGCACAGCAGATCGGGGAGCATGAAGGTGCGCAGGTTGCCGACGTGGACGTATCGATACACGGTCGGCCCGCACGAGTAGATCCGCACGACGTCGCCGTCGACCGGGACGAGTACCTCCTTGGCCCGAGTGAAGGTGTTGTAGAGGCGGACGGTCGCCGGGGTGGAGGCCATCGCGACTCTATGCTGCATCAGTAAATGAAAGCTGTCCGGATTGACGGAGCCTCCGCCGTGGCCGGCGATGTCGAAGGTCGGGTCCTCACGCACGATCTCGGGCCGGACCTCCGCAAGGGCACCATCCTGGGCGCGCAGCATCTCCCGATGCTCCGCGGCCATCCGGAGGTCCACGCCGTCGAGCTCGAGCCGGGCGACATCCACGAGGACGAAGCCGGCCGCCGGCTGGCCCAGGCCATCGCGATGCTCGGGCCGCTGCGGGTAGAGGGCCCGGCCCAGAGCCAGTACCGCCTCGTCGCCACGAAGCGAGGGCTGCTCCGCGTCAACGCCGAGCTTGTCGGCAAGATCAACGCTCTCTCCGGGATCGCGCTCTTCACGCTCTTCGACGGCCAGTCGGTCGACGTAGGAGAGGAGGTCGCGGGCTGCAAGGTGACCCCGGTGGCGGTACCGGAGCAGGTCGTCCGTGAGGCGTCCTACATGGCTCTCGAGTTCCGCGTGCTCGAGCTGCTCCCCTTCCTTCCGTTGCGCACTGCGATCGTGGTGACCGAGAAGCTCAAGCCAAAGGCCCGGGCCCTGTTCGCCGAGGCGGTGAAGCGAAAGCTGGGCTGGTACGGAGCAGACCTGCTCGGCGTCGAGGAGGTAGCCCGCAACCGCCCTGCCGTGGCCGCCGCATACGCGCACACGACCGAGGCGGGCGCAAACCTCGTCCTCTTTGCGGGCGCGTCTTCAATCGATCCGCTCGACCCCGCCTACTCGGAGCTGGAGCGGGCCGGCGGGGAGCTGATCCGCTTCGGGATGCCGGCGCACCCAGGCTCCATGCTCTGGATGGGCCGGTTGGGCATGGCGACGGTTCTCGGCATCGCGTCGTGCGCCGGCTTCGGAAGGAATACGTCGCTCGACCTGGTCCTGCCCTTCGTTTTCTCGGGATCCCCGATCGACCTTGCGGGGCTTGGGCACGGGGGTTTGATCGAGAGGTCCGCCGGCCGCCGGTTCCCGCCCTACCCCTGATCGATCGTCGGCATGCTCAGGTCCGGCCAGCCTCGCACCCGCATCGCGCCCAGGTAGCCGTCGACCGTTTCCACGAGCGGGGCGAGACGCACGCCTCGGTGGGTGGGCAGGTACGGGCGGAGGTAGTCCGCTCCGCTCCGCCATTTGTTGACCGCCCCCCGCCGGTTACGCCGCTGGTAGTGAAGGCAGCCGGCCGCGATCTGGATCAAACCTTTGTAGAAG
>JBGPOC010000137.1:0-6590 GCA_041487825.1 Candidatus Dormibacteraceae bacterium
CGCAGATCGCGGTCATGGGTCCGGAGCCGGCGGTGAACGCCGTTTTCTACAACAAGCTGGCGGAGCTGCCCCAAGCCGAGAAGGCGGCGCGCCGCAAGCAGCTGGAGGACGAGTACCGCGAGGACATCGACCTGTACAAGCTCGCCGCCAACCTCATCGTCGACGACGTGGTCGACCCTGAGGACCTGCGCGCGGCCCTGATCGCCCGATTCAAGGCGTACGCGACGCGAACGTCACGACAACCGGACCGCAAGCACGGGATACCGCCCATCTAACTCAGTACCAGCGTCGCCGCGGCGGCCGGGGTTCCCCCGGTCGCGACTTTGTCCTCTATGTCTCCGAACGTGGCGTGGAGAACATTTTGATAAATCCCATCGATATGCCGGAAAGAGAGTCGGCGCGCGCGAAGCGCCCGCCGATGAGAGGGAACCATCTGGGTTCCCTCTCATAAGGGGGGTCGAAGACCCCCCTAAGTGCGGTGGTATGGCACCGCGTAGCGCAGGACGATGACGTAGAACGTGAGGCTCGCGGTGATGACCGCGACGTGGAAGAGCTCGTGGTAGCCGAACACGCGAGGCCATAGTCGCGGCTTCTTGAGCGCATAAGCGGCGGCCCCGAGCGAATACTGCAGCCCACCGAGCGCCATCAGCAGGGCCGCCACCCAGCCCAGCGCAAGCGTCAGCGGGATCAGCGCGACGACCGCCAACCAGCCCATCGCGAGGTAGAGCCCGGCGAGCAGGCCGCGCGGGATGCGCAAGAAGGGCGCCGCACCGGCGGCGCCGGCAACCGCGCAGACCCAGATCGCAACGAGCACGCCAATTCGCCACCAACCGTCCAGCACGTTGAACACAAGGGGCGTGTACGTCGCCGCGATGAAGACAAAGATCGTGGCGTGATCCGCGCGTTGCAGCCAGTCTTTGATCTTGGGCGGCCAGGTGAAGATGTGGTACGTCCCGCTCACGCCGAAGAGAAGGACCAGTCCTGTCCCGTACACGACCATCGACACGAGCTTCGGCGGGTCGTTCCTGGTGACCAGGATGAGCGCCAGGAGGCCGGCCACGGATACCAGGGCGGCCAGACCGTGCGACCAGCCGCGCAGCAGCGGCTTGGCAGGCGCGTCGTTCGGAGTGATCACGTCAGAAGAACTTCGACGCAACGAGCCCAACAGCCAGCGCGACCACACCCCAGGAGAAGGCCCGCAACGCCCGCTCCAGAGGCCGAAGCAGAGCTGCCTCGTCCAGCTCCACCGTCGATCCGTCGTTGAGCGTGACCCGGCCCGTGACGGATCGGCTTCGCCGCCGCAGGAGCCGCGCCGGAGTGCTCAGGCTCCTCTGCCCGAACGAGAGCGCGAACGCGCCGGCGGACGCGGCCAGTGCGGCGATCGACAGGCTGCCGGTCTGTGCGAAATAGGCGGTCAGTACCGGGAACGCTCCCCATGAGAGGGCGAACCAGAGGTCGCCGTGCAGCCGGCCGCCCAGGAGTTCGAGGTTGTACGCGAAGACGAACACGACGCCGAGCGCGATGAACGGAATCAGCCCAGGCCCCACCCGTGTCACTCCCGCGACGCCTAGGCCGACCGCTCCCACCAACCCAAGGGTGGCGGCCGTGGTCAGAACCGCGGCAGGGAGCTCGGTTGCGAGAGGGCGCCCCTTGAGCTCGTCGAGCGCGTGTGCTGAGATCCCGACCGCGAGGAAGAACGCGAGCAGCGTCGCGACGAGCCGGACGATGTCGACCGATGGGGCGAGGCCGGCGCCGATCAAAACGTACGAGAGGTGCCAGGCGGTGTACGGCGGATGGAGGACGGCCCAGACATCGCGCCGCCACCCGCCCGACCGGGCCGCGTAATAGGCGGGAGCCAGCGTGTCAGGCACGCTTCCTCCCCCACATCACCAGCCCGCCGCCAAGGCTCATGACGCGATGCCGGCAGTCGACCATCCCCGCGGCCCTCCACGCCTCAGCGATTCGAGGGCGGGGCCAGGCGCCGTAAAAGCTGGAGATGTTTGGTCCGAGGAACCGCCCGACCCTCCACCAATCCGGCCCGCCGAGGGCGAGACCGGCCGTCGGAAGAGCCGCGCGCGTGTACAGGTGCCAGGCCGCGCGCGAGGCCGGGTTCGGCGGCACGAAGAAGTCGAGGCCGGCCATGGTGCCCCCGGGACGGAGCACCCGCGCCAGCTCGACCACGGTGGCGGCCGGATCCTTCACGTAGCGCAGGAGGTAGGTGAAGCTGACGGCGTCGAAGGATCCGCTTGGAAAGGGAAGTTCCTCGGCGCGGCCCGCGCGAAGACTGATGCGCTGGTCCAGGCCGGCGGCGCGCACGCGCTCCCGACCCCGGGCGAGCATCGACTCGCTGATGTCGACGCCTGTCACCTCGGCGCCGGTCCGCTTGGCGAGGGCAATGGCAACTCCTGCGGTGCCGGTCGCGACGTCGAGGACGAGCTTCGGCTGGCTCGAGGCGATTCGCCCGACCAGCTCGCCACGCCACCGCCGGTTCTGCCCGAAGGACAGGATCTCGGCCAGGAGGTCGTACCTCGCTGGCAGGCCGCGGAAGAGATCCGCCGCGAAGGCGTTCTCGACGCTCGCCGCAGACGGCTCACCGGTTGTCATCACACCTCAGGATGAGGATCCAGGGGGCGGGCGGCAACATTCGACCTCAGCGTGGTGCCCGGCTCCCATGGGAGCCGGGCCATTGAAGTGTCGAGTTAGACGGTTACCGGCACGGGCATGAGGCCGAGCTGGCTCATGTAGTCGAGCTGGTCGTAGTAGATGTGAGCCTCTGCGACGTGACCGTTGTCGATTCGCAGGATCTGCACACCCTTGGTCACGGCTTTCTTGTTGGTCGGCTGGATGATGCCCATCGGTCCCTCGAGCGGACCCGAGTGCACACCCTCCATCGTGATCTCCTGGATGACCCAGGGGCCGCTCACGATCTCGTGGCGAACCGTCATCTTGCCGTTCGGGAAGCCCTTGAGCCAGCGCATCGCGTAGGCGGTCGCGTCGTGCGTGTTGTTGAGGTGCACGCCGCCTGGCGCCTCGAACTTGATGTCGGCTGCGTGAAGAGAGAGCAGGGCCCTCTCGTCGTGGGCGTTGAACGCGGCGACGAACTTGACGGCGGTGTCTTTGGCCTCAGCCATTGCGTCTCCTCCCAGGAGTGACCGCGAAGCGGAGGGCCGAGGTTGCTACCGCCATATCCGGCCGGGCAACCTGAGGGCGCACAGGCCCTGACCTCAGTCCATGAACTGCTGGGAGTATACCATAAATAGGTACGGCGACGTGCTAATATCTGCCGATCGCACGACCACGCCTACTATCCGTCGCCGATGCCGCCGCCGACCTCAAGGCCTCGGAGGCCTACGTGCGCCGCCTGCTGCTGGGCCGGCGTCTCTACGGCATCAAGGTGGGGCCGGTGTGGGCGATCCTGCCCGACGATCTGGAGAAGTTCAAGCGCATCCGGCGCGGGCCGGGCAGACCGCGCAAGGCCTGATGGACGAGACCGAGCGGTTCCAGACATGGCAGCGCGACATGCTCGCCATACGTGAGGAGGGCGCCGAGGCCATGTCCGTGGGTCCGTTTCGAGCCCTGATATCCGGCACGAGCGAGGGGACGCCAACCGGATGGGTGACCCTGGTCGACGGAACCGCGACCGAGGCCGAGACGCTGAAATCGCTGACGAAGCTGCGCGCGGCCTTCAAGAAGCGCAAGGTCGCGCTCGAGATCGAGTACAACGAAGTGGTCTTTCCGAAGGTCGGCGCCTGGCTCGAGGCCGCCGGCATGAAGCTTATGGAGCGCAACGCTCTGATGTCCTGCACACCGGAGACGTTCAAGCCGTTCCCGACGCCTGATGAGGTGCACCTGACCCGCCTGGCGTCGGCAGCCGCGCCGGCCGAGCTGGAGGCTTTCCAGGCCATCCGGTGGACGGACGGTGGAGAGATCGATCGCCGCGCCCAGTCGGTGGACCGGTTGCGCGCGGATGTGGCTCGACCAAACAGCGTCTTCCTGCTCGCCTGGCTCGAATGGGAACCCGCCGGCACCGGTGTCTCCCATGCGCTCAAAGTGGCCGCCGAGATCGTCGGTGTGGTCACGCGGAAGGACAGGCGACGGCGGGGCGTGGCGGCCGCGATCACATCCGAGCTCGTCCGCCGACACTTTGCGAACGGCGGAGACTTCGTCTTTCTCGACGCCGTCAATGAGGAGGCCGCCCGGGTGTACGAGCGGCTGGGTTTTTCCCGCTTCGGGGCCAATCTCATCTACCGCTGAGGGACCCGTTGAACGCACGTTATCGTTGAGCTAGAAGTGGCCACACCTCTCAAGGGACTGAACGACGAGCCGGAGACACCGTCCGGAAAGCTGCCTCCAATCATCCTGAAGGAGGTCTACGAGCAGCGTTTCAGCCGGGAGGACCAGGCCGGCAAGGATGCCATCTGGCAGGAGCTGGGACGATTCCTGCAGCGGTACATCGTGCCGGGAGCGCGAGTCGTGGACATCGCCTGCGACCTCGGCTACTTCATTCGCCACGTCGCGGCCGCCGACCGCTGGGCGACGGACATACGCGACGTGGGGGAAGGTCTCCCGAAAGACGTTCATTTCGTGCGCGCGAGCGGCCTGGACCTGGCAGACGTGCTGCCGAACAATCACTTCGACCTGGCTTTTTTCAGCAACTACCTCGAGCATCTGTCTTCGACCGAGGCCGTGCTCGAGCAGTTGCGGGTCACGTTCTCGATCCTGAAGCCGGGTGGTCGTGTGCTGATCCTCCAGCCCAACATCCGCCTCATCGGCGGTGCCTATTGGGACTTCATCGACCACCAGACGGCGCTCACCGAGAAGAGCCTCGCCGAAGCCGCGGTAATGGCCGGGTTCACAACCGAGAAGGTGATTACGCGGTTCATGCCGTATACGACGAAGAGCCGCCTCCCTCAGCATCCGCTGCTGGTGCGCGCGTACCTGAACTTTCCTCCAGCGTGGCTGGTCTTCGGGAAGCAGACGCTCTACCTAGGAGAGAAACCGCTCCGCTTGCCGCGGTAGGCCGCCACGAGCTCACACCCGGTTGATCACGTGTGGCTCGGTGCCCGTCGTTCATTGGACCGCCGGCGATACACGGGGGGATGGAAAGTGCGCCTGGCAGGAATTGAACCTGCTGCCTTTCGGTCCGGAGCCGAACGCTCTATCCGGTGAGCTACAGGCGCGCGCCGGCCCACCAGTCTAGACTGCCACCCGCCGTGCGCCGAATTCTCTGCATCGTCGCCCTGAGCGCCGTTCTTGCCGGATGTCAGGGGTCCACCAAGGCCGCGGCGACCCCTTCGCCGCGCCCCTCTGCGCACACGCCGGTGACCGCGGCCGTGCTCCAGCAGAGCGAGATCCCGGCCGGCCTCGGCCTGTGCCCGGGAGCCGGTCCGATGGCCGGATACCTCACCACCCTGGCCAAGACCGATCCCGACCTGGCGACCACCATCACGCAGCGATGGCAGCGGCTTCGCAGCGAGGGCGCAATCGACGGGGCGATCTCGATTGCGGCGGATGGCTCTGCCGCCTGCACCTCGGAGCTGGGGGTGACCCCCACGTTCAAGGCTGTCGCCACTTTCGTAGCGGTGTTCGGGGACGAGGGCCAGGCCGAGCGGGCGTGGGAGTCCGGGGTCCTGGGTTTCGTACCCCCCGCATCGGACGAGGTCGCCCCCGGCCTTGTGCGCGGAACCAGCACTGGCCTTGGAGTCAACGCGTGGACGTATAACCGACCTTCGGTCGAGCTGGCGTGCTGGCGCCGATCCGCCTACGTCTCGTTGGTCGTCCTCGCCAATCTCGACCCAGTAGCGTTCAAGGCGGTTACAGCCGCGATCAATGCTCGCCTAAACTGAACCGCTCGCGCCTGTAGCTCACCGGATAGAGCGCTTGCCTGCGGAGCAAGAGGCAGCAAGTTCGATTCTTGCCAGGCGCACCACCATTCATACAGAAGCCAACCGCGCCTACGTTCCCGCCGTGCGTGCCTCTGCAACAAGCCGGTACACGCCCGCAACGTCGGGGATGTCGTAGAAGGCGAGCGGAGCGCCTCTTCTGGCCAGCCAGTCCATTCCTGTGTTGGCCCAGTACCCGTAGCCGAACGGGACCGTGGTGAAGTCGATCGACCCGGACCAGTCACCTCGCATGTGCTGATTCAGAGTCGGCAGCTGGTTCAGGAAGACCGACTGCAGGCTGCCACGTCGAAGTACGATCACGCGCTGGGACGTGACCGCGTACACGGTGCGCGCACGGTCCCAGCGCTTGTACAGAAAGCGCCCCCAGATGAAGTACTGGCCGACCACCACGAACGGCACGCCCCACAGCACGAAGAAAGCGTCGACCGGCTGGGTGGATTGCTGCGAAAACAAACCAAATACGCTGGCCTCCCAGAACAGCGCGAACCCACCCCAGATAAGGCTGAATGGGATCAGGAAGGTATCGCTGGCACCGAAGAGCCGGCGGGGATCCGGACGGCCCGTCCAGAGGATTCGCTCACCCGACAGCAAGTGCGGCTGTAGAGCCGCCTGATCGTCCGCTTGATAAACCGCCACGTCAGCGGATTCGCTTGTTCTCCGCGTCCGACACCTTGTGGCCCGCGGCAG
>JBGPOC010000138.1:0-6585 GCA_041487825.1 Candidatus Dormibacteraceae bacterium
CGGTCCCCACTGCCTGGACGGTCCCCTCCTGGGGCTTCTCCTTGGCGGTGTCCGGAAGCAAGATCCCGCTCTTGGTCTTCTCTTCTTTCTCAGACGGCTTGACCACGACGCGATCGCCTAGCGGTTTCAGGTTCATGTGCGCCCTCCTCAGCGTGATTGTCTGTGTTAGCACTCCCCGGGCCCGAGCGCTTAGCACTCAGGGGGGCCGAGTGCTAATAGTACTACCCGCTTGGGGCTCGGTGTCAAACCTCCGGGGGCTTAGAAAGCTCGGCCTGGGCCTCTGTGATCAGCTTGCGGGCCCGGTCCGCCTGGTCCTCGGGCACCAATACCCGGGCCTCCGTGAAGTTGATCGCGTACGAGTAGGCGGTGTCTCCAAAGACCTCGGCCCGGATGTCGTTGGCGTCCAGGACCGCCGCGAGCAGGTCCGCCTGGAGGCGCTCGCCGGTGAAGACAACCTCCCACCCTTTGACACCCACGGCACGACCAGCTTAAGCCCCTCACCCTGACCCTCTCCCCCAAGGGGAAGGGGATCTACCAAGCGAGAGACGGGTCCACGGTGGTGGGCTGGAGGCCGGTGACGGGGACGGTGAAGTTGGCCGCGGCCGCGATCATCGCCGCGTTGTCCGTGCAGAGGTCGAGCGCAGGCATCGTCAGACGCGCACGGCCGGCCACCAGCTCGGCCGCCCGTTTGCGTAGCAGGGTGTTGGCCGCGACGCCACCACAGACGACGACTTCAGGGCATCGAGCCCGCGACAGCGCCAGGTCCAGCTTTTCCAGCAGCGATTCCACCACCGACTGCTCGAACGCGGCCGCAAGATCCGCGCGTGCCTCAGGTCCGGCCGCGTCACCTAGGTCTCGGAGCCGGTAGAGAAGTGCGGTCTTGAGCCCGCTGAAGCTGTACTCGAGACCCGGGAGAGAGGGCCGCGGAAGGGGCTGCCGTCCGGCCTGGCCGGTCCTCGCCAGCAGGTCGAGGGCAGGCCCCCCCGGGTAGCCCAGGCCCAGCATCCGCGCGGCCTTGTCGAAGGCTTCGCCCGCGGCGTCGTCCCGCGTGCGGCCGATGACCTCGAAACGGCAGTGCTCCGGCATGAGCACGAGATCGGAGTGGGCGCCGCTCACCACCAGCGCCAGGAGCGGAGGCTCGAGATCCGGGCGCGTCAGCATCGCCGAGTACACGTGGCCCCACATGTGGTTCATGCCGGTGATAGGCCGCGCCCACGCGGCGGACAGGCCTTCGGCCACGCCGACGCCGACCAGCAGGCAGCCGGCCAGGCCGGGCCCACGCGTGACCGCGATCAGGCCGACATCTGACGGTGCCGAACGAGCACCCTCGAGGGCGAGCTCGAGGAGGTGCGGCAGGCGCTCCAGGTGGTCTCGGGCGGCGAGCTCCGGGACCACGCCCCCGAACTTCGCGTGGAGATCGACCTGCGAGTGGATGACATTGGCGAGGACGTGACGCCCGCGATCGACCACCGCGACAGACGTCTCGTCGCAGCTGGTCTCGATTCCGAGGCACAGGGATTGCCCACTCACGCCCCTCACCCTAACCCTGCGCGCAAGCGGCGTTAAGGATGGCCTTACAGATCGCTCCCCGATAGGGAGAGGGACGTGCTACTGCTGGCCGTCCTGAGTCATCAGCTCGCGGCGAAGGCCTCGCACGTCGGCCTCGATCCGCTCCAGGTTGGACTCGTACGCGCGGCGGAATCGTGGCGAGTGAATGGAGTCCGACCACATGACGATCGCGTCCTCGCCGTTATCGGTGTAATAGCCCTTGCGCCGGCCGATGACCTTGAACCCGAACGCCTCGTACATGTGAATCGCGTTCTCGTTGGAGGTGCGGACCTCGAGCGTCACCCACTTCGCCCCCATGTCGTAGGCGGCCTGCACGAGCCCCGCGAACAACACACGCCCGTGGCCGCGGTGCTGCAGGTCGCGTCGCACACCGATGGTGGTCACGTGCGCCTCGTCGTACATGCGCCACATGCCCCCGTATCCGATGATGCTTGGATCGAGGTCCGCGGAGCGATACCCCGCGGGCCGCTCGACATTACCCTCCTGGCGTAGCACCACGTAGTGCGCGCTCGAGCGCGAAGCGAGCTCGCGGTAGTACGCGTTCTTCGGCCATGGCGTGGAGAAGATCTCGCGCTCGATCTCCTGGACCGTCGCGATGTCCGCCTCGCGCATGAGCTCGAGGGCCAACTGCTGTCTTATCTGAACCATCACGCCAGCGTCCGACGGTTGCGCGCCGACGCGCTCCCAGAGGCCTGCATGTACTCGAGCCTGAGACTACCATAGGCAACTTCCGGCGCCGATTCCAGCATGATGGCCGCTGCGGCGCCGAAGCTCTTCAGCTCCGTTTCAGGCCGAAACCGCAGGCCGGCCGCCAGCAGCGCAGCCTCGGTCGCCGGCCGCAACCAGCCGACCATGGGCAGGTCGCGACGGAGGTCGCCTGGCTCGGCAAGCCCTGCGTCCGAGCCCGGCGCCAGCTGGTAAACGCGCCCTCGGCCGGCCTCGGCCACTGCGACGACCGGAGCGTCGCTTCGGGCCGCCTGGAGCCGCAGGTTCCCAAGCGCGACGATCGGAATCCCAAGGCCCATGGCTAGGCCCAGGCCGAATGAGACGCCGACCCGCAACCCCGTGAACGAGCCAGGCCCGACCGCCACCGCCACCCGCGTCAGAGCCTGGCCGCCGCGCAGCGCGCGAAAGTGGGCGGGCAGGTCGAAGCCGCGGCCGGAGTCGTGCACCTCCTCGGCCGCAACCGTCCCGTCGGAGCGCACCAGCGCCAGCCCGGACCGCGCGGACGACGTGTCGATGACGATGATCACCGGCTGAGGTCTCGCACCAGGCGCAGCCGACGGCGGTCCCCGCCCAGGTGCTCGATCGACAGCAGCGCTCCGTGCGGCTCCCAAACGCCATCCTGGCCTCCCGGACCAGGGAGCAGAGCTTCCAGCCTGTCGCCCCATTCGACCACCACGGCGCCCTCGTCGAGAAGCTCATCCAGTCCGAGGTCGCGGAGCTCGGCGCCCGCCTCGAGGCGGTAGAGATCGACGTGGGCGACCTGGACGCGGCCCTCGTAGACGCGCACCAGCTGGAACGTCGGGCTCGCGACCGGTGCCGACGAACCGGCGCCCCTGGCGAGGCCGCGGACGAAGGTCGTCTTGCCGGCCCCGAGATCGCCCTCTATGAGAAGCAGGTCGCCTCGCCGAAGCCGGCGGCCGAAATGCTCGCCGGCCGCCTCGGTCTCGGCGGCAGAGTTGGTCACGACGTCAAGCAAAGTGGTCGTAGCCACCGTGGCGGAGCTGCATAGGCATCCCGTCGGCCCCCATGAACCTGACAGCGCGGTCCTCGGTCAAAACGCCGACCGGCTCCAGGCCTGCGCCCCGGATCAGCTCCTCCGGACCCGTGCAGACCAGCTCCGCCTCCTCCCCACTGGTCAGGGCGTCCTCCAACGTCGCCCCTTCGGCGGCTGCGACAGAGGCCGCCCGGATGACGCAACCCGCGCCAGACATGTCCGAGAACTTCTGCATCTCACGCACGAGCCCATCGGAGATGTCGCCGCAACACAGGCCGGCCCGGTTGAGCCTTAGTCCCTCGGCCAGCAGTGGCTCCAGGCGCAGGGACCGGCGTCGCCGCAGCGCGATCGCGGCCGCACCCAGCGGCCCCGTGACCGCCACCGCCCAGCCGGGCCTTGCCTCGCGGCGGGCCAGCGGTCGCGTCTCCGTGCGGCCGACCACCGTGATCGACAGGAAGGCGGGACCGTCGATCGAGCTCGTGTCGCCGCCGACGATCTTGAGGCCAACCTTCCGGGCAAGCGCGTCCATGCCACGGTAGAGATCCACGAACCGGTCCACCGGCCACGAGCGCGGAGCGGCCGCAGAAACCAGGGCCCACCCGGGCGATGCGCCCTTGGCCGCGAGATCGCCGAGCGCCAGGGCGAGGGAGCGCCAGCCCGCATCCTCGGGCGACTGCCAGCCGAGATCGAAGTGCACGCCCTCTACGAACGTGTCGCAGCTGGCGACCGTGAAGCCGCCGCCGTCGGCCCAAACCGCCGCATCGTCCACGCCGGCGATATCCGCCAGGTACGGCGAGATCCGGCGCAACAGCTCTGATTCGCCGAGGCCTTCGAGCTTCGTCATCCGTCGAGCATCGTACGGAGCCGCCGGGTCGCCGCTTCGGGATCGGGCGCGTCGCCGACCGCCCTGACCACACATGCCCGCCGCACGCCGGCCTCGACCAGCCGCGCGATGTTCGACAGATCGATGCCGCCGATGGCGAACACCGGGACCGTCGGTCCGACGGCCCGTGCAACCTCGGCCACGCCGTTCGGCCCGATGACCTGCTTTTCCGGCTTGAGCGGTGTCGCAAATGCGGGCCCGGAGCCGAGGTAATCGGCGCCATTCTCGACGGCGTAGAGCGCGGCGGATGGGGTCGAGGCTGATGCGCCGATCAGGAGACGATCGCCGGCGAGGAGGCGGGCCGCGGCGACGCTGAGATCGTCCGGCCCGAGGTGCACTCCATCCGCGTCGCTGAGTAGGGCGAGGTCGAGGTGGTCGTTGACGACGAAAATGATGCCCGCGGCGCGGGTCATCTCCCGCAAGCGCCGAGCCAGCGAAAGGAGATCGCCCCTGGACATGACCTTCTGGCGCAGCTGGAGCACCCCGGCACCCCCGCGCGCGGCGGCTGCAGCGAGGATCTCGAGGCGCTCAGGCTCCTGGTCGGGGGTTATCACGTAGAGCCGGGCGGCCTGAAGCCGCTCGAGGAGGGAGTGTTTCGTAGCCGGCTAAATCTAGAGGCTCTGCTGTGGCCGTGCCTCCCCGGTCCGGTGGCCGCGAGTTTCCGTGGTTTAGGCGCTCTCCAGCTGGTCTTCGGGGTCGGTGATCCGGATGGGGTTTCGCTGTCGCAGGACCTTGTCCTGGACCTCGAACAGCACGTCCATCATCGGTACCACCCGGTATCGGATGCGAAACGGGTCCGAGCGCGCCTCCACGGGCGCGGGCCTGGCGAGCACAAGCTCGATGAGGGCTCCAGCGCGCTCGCGGAGCCGGACCGGCACCCGGTCGATGCCCTGCAGGTTCAGCTCCTCGAGGGAGAACATCAGTTCGTCGATCGCCCGGATGAGCGCGCTCAGGCGTTCGTTCTCCGATCGCTGCATGCGCCGGAGCCGGTCGGAAGTCTCGATTTCCCGGTTGACGTCGGCCAGTTGAGCCATGACGAAAACGGATCTTGGCGCCACCCGTTTGCAAAACGCTTTCAGCGCCTGCATGCCCGGTGCCACCCACCCGACTGCGCTCGCTTTGCGAGCTGAGCCGCCCTCCCCGCCCCACCCGGCTGCGCCCGCTTGACGAGCGGAGCCGCCCTCCCCGCCCCACCCGGCTGCGCCCGCTTCACGAGCGGAGCCGCCCTCCCCGTGGGCGGGGAGGGGTTGGTCCGGCACTTGGCCGGACCTAAGTGCGGGGAGGGGTTGGTCCGGCACTTGGCCGGACCTAAGTGCGGAGAGGGGTTGGTCCGGCTTCCCCGCCCGGCTGCGCTCGCTTCGCAAGCGGAGCCGCCCTCCCCGCCCCACCCGGCTGCGCTCGCTTTGCGAGCGGAGCCGCCCTCCCCGTGGGCGGGGAGGGGTTGGCCCGGCACTTGGCCGGACCTAAGTGCGGGGAGGGGTTGGTCCGGCACCTGGCCGGACCTAAGTGCCGAACCTAGAGCAGGATCTGGCGGAGCTTCTCCCTGAAGGCGGCCGGCACCTTGTCCCTGTCACAGGAGACCTTGACCAGTCGCCTGAGGTGCGCCTGGAACTCGTAGTGGTCCGCACAGGGCGGGCAGCTCTCGAGGTGCAGCTTCAACTCGAGCACCTCCGTGTTGTTCAGCTCACGGTCCAGGTACCGGTCGAACTTCTCTTTACAGTCGTTGCAGTTCATTGCTGGGGCACCTCCATGGTGCCGCTGCCGCGGACAATACCGGATTCGACCGCATAGTCATAGAGGGATCTTTGAAGTTGCTGCCTGGCGCGGTGCAGCCGGGACATCACGGTGCCGATCGGCACGCCCAGCGCCTGTGCCGCGTCCTTGTACGAGAAGCCCTCGACGTCGACGAGGAGGACCACTTCCCGGTGGAGGGGCGGCAGCTTTTCCACAGCGGCAACCACCTCAGAGGCCGCGAGCTTGTCCAGGACATCCGCCTCGGGCTTGGCGCCCTCGTCGCGCAGCTTGTCGTAGAGAACGAACTCGCCGACGTCGTCAAGGCTCACGTCCTCTTTCCTCGACCCCTTGAAGCGGTCCCAGAACAGGTTGCGCATGATCGCGAAGAGCCAGGCCTTCATGTTCGTGCCCGGCTGGTAGCTGTGCTGGTAACGGAGCGCACGCAGGTAGGCCTCCTGGACCAGATCCTGCGCCTGGTCGGGATCACGGGTCAGCCGGAGCGCGCCCCGGTACAACATGTCGAGATGTGTCAATGCCTCTTCAGCGAAGGCAGTGCGAGCCGGGCTTTCCGCCATCAGTAATGCCAGTCTACGTACACCTACCTTGCGACATCTGGAATCGCCAGGGGGTGTCCCGTTATTCCGAGTAGCGCCTCTCCACCCTCGGGCCGATTGACGTC
>JBGPOC010000139.1:0-6446 GCA_041487825.1 Candidatus Dormibacteraceae bacterium
GGCCTCGGCGAGGAGGAAGTGGACGGGCGCGACCATCTCATCGCGCAGCTCGCGCATGCCGAACACCACGATGCGAGCGTCCAGGTCGATGTTCGTCGGGGCGCTGAACATCTGGCCGAGGCTGCCGTGCACCCAGCGGCTCAGGATGGCGGCGACGCGCGACTCCTCCGGGAGGTTCGACGCGACGTCGCGCAGGAGCGGGGGATCCGCCTCGCGAAAGGCCCGGCGGACTGCCGTTTCGACAAGAGCACGCTCACGCTCGTCGACCCCACCGCAGATGGTGGCGCACAGGTCGACCGCGTCGGCGGTCGCCGGTCCGAGCCAGGCTTCGTCGCGAAGGTCCGAAGGCCTCAGCTCCAGGACGTTGAGCGCGTGGCCGGAGCCAAGCGCCAGCGAGACGTCGACCCCACCGAGCTGTTCGGCGAGGCGACCGTATTCGTGCTCCGGGTCGATGACATAAACCTGGGTGCCGAGACCAAGAGCTCCCATCGCGATCGCTGAAAGCAGGTAGGTCTTGCCGGCGCCGGAATGGCCGAACACCCCGATGTTTGCATTCGCATAGCGCCGCTGATCGAAGGGATCGACCATGACGGCCGAACCCGTCGCCTGGCTGCGCCCGATCATCAATCCGCTCGGCTCGTTGAGCTCGGCGTCCAGCCAGGGAAAGAAGGTCGTCAGGGTGCTGGTGTCCAGGACCCGCTTGCGCTGGAGGCGGTCGATGACGGCCGGCCTCGTCGCCAGGAAAGCGTCGAACATCCTGAACGTGCAGGGCTGGAGGTCACAGAGAACAGCACGCGCGGCAGCCTCGACCCGACGCGCTCCCTCCTCAAGACCTTCCCGCGTCGGCGCCGACAGGGTGAGGTACACGGAGACGTGAAACGCCTTTTCCCGGCTGGCGGCCAGGCGGCGCTGGAGGTCCTCCGCGTTGGGCAGCGCCCCGGCGAGCGCCGGATCTGTAATCCCTGCGCTGTGCTGCTGGATGCGCGTGGCCCTCATGCCGACCAGCTGGCGTTGCAGGTACTCGACGATCCAGGCGGCAGGCAGCGGGTTCGCGTGCCACGAGAGGGCCAGGTTCAACCCGCGCGGCAAGAGCCGGTGCAGCCAGCCCGCCTCGAGCTCGGCGCCCGGCAACCGCTCCACGTACCAGGTGCGGCTCCAGCCACTGGAGTGAAGGAATTGACGGGCCTCTTCGGTACCGAAGATGGCCTTCTTCGATGCGGGCGCGGCGGTGAGGCCGGCCACGATCTCGCGAAGCGCCCCGGTCAATCGCGGCGCTTGGGCTTCGGACGTGACCACCGACACAACGCACCGATGCGAGGCCGGAGAGCGCGCAACTTCGTCGACAAATTGGATGTCGGCACTGCGCGTCTCGTTCAGGTCGATCGGGGTCGATGGGACCTCCGGCCCATCCGAGCCCGCTCCCGGCTCAACCTCGATGACGACCTGCATCGGGGCATCGAGCCCGTCGAGCAGCCGGCGAAAGGCGTTGGCCAGGCGGACCCGATCGGACTCGGACGCTCCGGCGAAGCCAAGCGGGCTGGTGCGGATCACCACCGCGTCGGTCGCGCCGTGCCAACGGACCGACGCGGGCCGGGCGATCACGCGAACCGGGCCGAGCGTCAGGCCACCACTCATCCTGCCGCGGCTACCGCCTCGGCAAGCTCCCGGAACGCCCGACTTGCAGGCGCGTCCGGAAACGCGACAACGGTCGCCTTGCGAAGCGCCGCCGCCTGCGGAACGGACTCGTCCTCCGGAATGAGCGCGGCGACGTGTGGTCCGGCGCCACGATCCAGATAGCAGACACGCCCGGCGTCGACAGCGGCGACCGACACGAGGAAACTCGAGGCGCCGACTTTGACGTCATGTGGCGCCTTCGTCGATGTCACCGACCACCGGTGACCCGGCTGTCCACTCGCCGCAAGACATGCCGCCAGCTCGATCGCGACCGTGCTCGCTCCCGCTTTCGGTGTACGCCCGGCCACCACCACCGTGATCGGACCTGGCGCCGATTGCGCTGCTGCCGGGCGGGTCAGGCGGTATCTGATCGGATGGACCCAGCGATCGTTCCAAGCGAGCCGGCGAGTGTTGGCCGCAAAGATTGAGAGATCTGCGATCCATGCATCGATGGCGCGACCTCGCCACCTCCCCCATGCCGCCACCGCACCGCCCACGACCACCAACAGCGACGCGATTGCCCGCACCGGGGATGGCCCCCACGGTGAGGACCACAACGCAAGAGCGCCCAGCAATCCCAGCACGAGATAGGCGAGGCGCATGGGGGTGAGACCGTAGAGGAGCTTGTCCTCCAGGTCGACGTCCAACGGCGCCCTCGCTCGCATCACGGGCACCGTAGAAGGGCGGGCCGCCAAGGGGAACCCCGGCTGTTAACTCCCGGTGCACCTTAGAATCGACAGTCGGCCGGCATCGCGCTCGCGTAGCTCAACTGGCAGAGCAGGGGACTCTTAATCCCAAGGTTCAGGGTTCGATTCCCTGCGCGAGCACCAATATGTGGTAGTTCTGTATTCGAAACGGGGCAACATATGGGTCGGCCTGACGCGCTGCGGCACAGGGCACACCTTGTTTGACACCTTGGAGGTTGAGAACCCGCCCGCCAGTCGCAACCGAACGGGCCGAGTCTGATCTCAACTGATCGACCAGATCGCCTACCAAGGAATCTGGAATCCCATGCTGACGATATCGACCACCTCCGTGCCGACGCCGGCGTCGGGTGTCCCCGGGAACGTTTGCCGGGCATCGACGCGTATATGGGTTGTACGGCATGACGGTCAAGACGGGCGTAGACCTTGTCAGCAGAGCGAAAGCAGGCGATCGCTACGCCTTCGACGAGGTGGTGGGGCCTCTCGTCGACCAAGCGTTCCGTCTGGCGTTCGGAATGCTGCATGACCGTGGCTCAGCCGAGGATGCGGTTCAGGAGGCGGCTGTACGGTCATGGAGGAAGTTGGGCAATCTACGGCCAGGCACGGAGCTGCGGCCGTGGTTCCTGGCGATCGTCGCCAACCAGTGTCGGACGGTGGCCCGTGGCCGGTGGTGGTCGGTCATCCGACTGGAGGGACCAATAGGGACTGGCGGGACTGAGTTCGAGGACCGCATCGTACGCGGGGCCGACCTGCGGGCCGCCCTGCGGAAGCTAGCCCTCGACCAGCGTGAGGTTCTTGTACTCCGCTACTACCTCGATCTCCCGCTCGAGGAGGTGGCCGCGATCACTGGGGTTCCCGTGGGCACGGTTAAGTCCCGTATCAACCGAGGCCTGGCCGCCATGCGGCCCCATTTCGAAGCGGTGGAGGCGTTGACCTAGTGGAAGAGCTGATCCGCGACAGGATGCACGAGGCTCTGGAAGTGGAGCAGCCTGACAACCGCTTGCGTTCGCGCATTCTCAGCTCGCTGCCAGCAGACGATCTGCCCAAGCCCCGGGTGAGCAGGCGGTCATTCCGATGGGCCGGCGGTTTGGTTGCCGCGCTCCTCGCGGTGGCCATCGTCGCGGGCCTTCTGTACAGCCGCGCCGCCCTGAGGCCGCCTCACTCGACAGCGACAATCACGTTGGGCACTGCGGTCATCACCGAGTACAACGCCCCTGACGGCTGGCTCGACCAAAACCAACACGTGGGTATCGTCACAGTGGGGCCGGACGGCAACCTCTTCATCGGAAGCGGGGGGTCCATACTCAAGTTGAGCCAGTCAGGCAGCTTTACTAAGTACACCATCCCGGCGACCCTCAACATGCTTCCCTGGCGCTGGGTGAACGGGATCACGACGGGACCGGACGGCAACATCTGGTTCACCCAGTTCAGCCAGTTCACCGAAAGTGCCGGCGCGACGACCGCCACGGTAATCGAGGGCAAGGTCTTCAAGATGACAACCTCAGGCGTCTTCACCGAGTACGCCATCCCGGTCGGCTCCAACAGCTCACCTGACGCGATCACTGTTGGACCGGACGGCAATCTCTGGTTTACCGAGCCCAAGAAAAGCATGGTGGGCAAGATGACAACCTCGGGCGTCTTGACCGAGTACGCCATTCCAATCGACAGCTCACTGGGCGCGCCAACCCCCACGATCACCGCAGGCCCGGAGGGCGATCTCTGGTTTACAGAGCCCACGAAGAGCATCGTGGCCAAGGTGACCACCTCGGGCAAGGTCACCGAGTTCAGCCTCCCTAAATCCGGATACGAACCCACCGGCATCGCGGCCGGCCCGGACGGCAATCTTTGGGTCACCGAGGTGTGGTCTGGAGTGGGGCAACCTTTGGCGGGAAAGGTGGCGAGGTTGACCCCCTCAGGCAGCTTCACCGAGTACACGGTCCCGAGTGCGAATAGCTATCCGGCCAGGATCATCACCGGGCGGGACGGCAACCTGTGGTTTACGGATGGGAACAACGTGGCCCGGATGACCGTTGCTGGCGTTTTGACCGAATACACGACTCCGTACATCGGGCATTTCTACATGACAGACCTCAAGACCAGCAGCAGCCTCACCAATTTCTTTGTCTGGTACAGCAGCGGCCCCGGCGGAGCGATCGGACTGCTAACCCCTGCGCACGATCCCCGATGTCCGAGTTGCGTCCCATGACGCAGCCGTGTGGATCGAGGTTGATCGCTGCACTGCTCGCCATTGCATTCGTCGTCCTCACTTCGTCCTGCGATCAGCCAACTTCCACCGTGAAGCTGCCGACACCGTCCGCCGCCCCCAGTCCTCCCCCTGGCGGCCCAGTGCCGAACCAATTGCTCGGCGACTGGTTCATGGCTATGCCTCCGGCGGTTATTGAAGCCAAGACCGGCGTTCAATGCCCATCGGCCCCGACCGCCGAGAACTGCTTCTTTCAGCTGACGCTGATGGCGTCGACCACGCACGCGTACCTTGTGGCCAACCCGAGCGTAGACCTACTCGCAGGGGATGTGGTCGTCAACAAAGACGAGATCGACTTCTTCAACGGGGTCTATTGCGGGATCCCTCTGCCAGAGGGAATTGGTCGATACACATGGAAGCTGACAGGTGGGCTTCTCTACCTCACGATGATCTCGGACCCGTGCACCCGCTCCCACTTCTTTTCCTACCAGGGCTGGAGCCGCACACACTGACGACGGGGGCAGAGTTCAGTCGGAGCTGAGTCCGCCCGAGGAAGTGACGGGCTGTGGCCGCCACTGTTCGTCAAGTTGGTGGACCAGTAGCTGGTAAACCGGTTCGGCTCACACCCTATTTGACACCTTGACCGGGAGACTCCCTGATCCTCTCTGAGACTCCCTGAGACGGTTGCGTCATAGATTCAAGATCGATTGAGACCCTCTGATCCTCCGTGATCCTCGCTGAGGCGTCCTGTCGAGAGACTCTTAATCCCAAGGTTCAGGGTTCGACTCCCTGCGCGAGCACCACCACGTGCGTGCAAGTTCGGCTGATGGGTCACAAAAGGCTTTCGGCTGATGCGTTCTAAAACTGACGGAGTTCGTTGACACTTGAGGTCTCCAGCGAAATGTAAGGAGGAGACCAGTTGACGGAACGAGAAATCTCGAGGAACGCGGCCCGGCGCCTTGCCATCATCCGCCATGCCCAAGAGGTCAGCGGGAACGTGGCCTTTACCTGCCGCTACTACGGCATGGCCCGGCCGAGCTACTACAAGTGGCTCCGACGCTATGAGGAGCTGGGAGAGGAGGGCCTCCGCGACCGCTCTCGCCGGCCTCTTGTCAGCCCGCACGCGACCAAGGCCGCAGTGGTGGACCGCATCATCTACCTCCGGCAGAACTACCACTTCGGCCCCTTCAAAATCGCGATGTACCTCAAGCGCTATCACGACATCAGCGTCAGCCAGTCAGGGGTCTGGCGCATCCTGCGCCGCCTGGATCTCAGCCGGCTGCCAACCTCCCAGCGTTACAAGCGCCATAAGGAGCGCTGGAAGCGTTACGAGAAGCAGCGGCCGGGCCACTCAGTTCAGATCGATGTCAAGTTCATCGATCCCATCCGCGGCGTGCGCAAGAAGCACTACCAGTTCACCGCCATCGACGACTGCACGCGGCTGCGGGTCCTGAAGATCTACGGGCAGTTGAACCAGAAGACGGCGATCCAGTTCGCCGATTACGTCCTCGAGAAGCTCCCCTTTCGGGTCGAGCAGATCCAGACCGATAACGGGGCCGAGTTCCAGTCCGCCTTTCACTGGCTCTCTTGGACCGAGGCCTTCGGCATGTCTACATCAGGCCCTCGACCCCGCGGCTCAACGGCAAGGTCGAGCGTTCGCATCGCATCGACGATGAGGAGTTCTATCGCATGCTCGCCGGCGAGGTCATCGACGACGCGAAGATCTTCAACATCAAGCTCCAGGAGTGGGAACACTTCTACAATTTCGAGCGACCTCACGGTGCACTCGCGGGGCAGACGCCCTACGAGCGGCTCCGCCAAGCGACCCGGGCCTCGGTGTAAGCGGTCTTTGTCAGTTCTACACC
>JBGPOC010000140.1:0-6420 GCA_041487825.1 Candidatus Dormibacteraceae bacterium
GCAACCTCGCGGTCGGGCGCCGCGACCGCGGACTGTGCCCGTCTTCTCGTGGCGAGAAACAATCCAAGCAGGATCAGGGCAAACCCGCCCACCGCGCCGATGGTCAGCGGCTCTCCCAGGAGCGTGACGCCGAGCGCGAGCGCTACCGCAGGGTTGACGTAGGTGATTATGGTTGCACGCACCGGTCCGACCTCGGCGATCAGTGCGAAGAAGAGCAGGAAGGCGAGGGCGGTGCATACGACCCCGAGAATCGCGACCGCCAGCAGCACCTGCGGCGGCGGGAATGCAGCCGGCAGATGCGTGAGTCCCAGCGGCGCATACACGATCGCCGGCAGCACGAGTGACATCGCCACCACGCCGATGTTTGGAACTTTGGCCAGGCGGCGTGACACGATCATCGGCCCGACCGCATAACAAGCGGCGACGAGTCCGATCTCGCCCGCGGCGCCGAGATCGCGCACCGAGACGTTGAACCCGACCAGCGCTGCGACCCCCACGAACCCGACGAGCAGGCCAAACAGGCGCCGGGCGTCGAACCGGTCATCGGCGCCCGTGAGCCTGCCGAGGACGACGCCGACAAAGGGCGTGGCCGCGACCAGGAGACCGGTGAGCGAGCTGGACAGCCGCACCTCGGCGTCAGAGACTAGAAACCACGGCAGGGCCACTTCGATTGCCGTGTACGCGACGATCCATCTCCAGTAAGGAAGCAGCGGCCTGAGGTTTCCACGCGCTGCGGCGATCGGCAGCAGGATCAGAGCACCGATCGTGGTCCTGAAGAAGACCAGCGTCACCGGGCTCATATCGCTGACCGCGACCTTGATGAGCAGGTACGGGATGCCCCAGATGAGGCACATCGAGATGAAGAGCGCCCACCCGCGCCGGCTCATCGCACCGCCGGCCGCGGACGGCTTTGTTCACACTGGTTCGGCCGCGCGTGCACCGGGGAAGTTTACCGATGCAGGTAACGCGCCGAGCCGAATCGTGGTCGAATTCAAGAGCGCGTTAGAGAGCCGGATAGAGTTGACCGGTGCAAGTTTCCCCCCTCAACGCGTCGGAGATCGACTGGATTGAGGTTCTATTTAGGCCCCGCGGCGGCCCGGGTGTGGCGCAGGCCGCGCAGGCCGGGCGCATGAGGTCATGAGACACGCATGGTTGTCGTAATCGGGTCCGGTCCCGCCGGAGTCGCCTGCGCAAGTGCCCTCCTTGAGCGAGGAGCGAAGGTGACCATGCTCGACGCGGGCCTCGAACTCGAGCCGGCGCGCCGGCGGCGCGTTGCAGACCTTCGATCAATGGACCGCGCCTCATGGGACCGCGACTCGCTGAGCGTCTTGCGGGAAGGAGTCGATGTCACTCGGGGCGGCATTCCCCTGAAGCTGGCCTACGGGTCGGCTTTCCCATACCGCGATCCCCTCGACCAGGATGTGGCGTCCGCTGGGGTTCACGGCAAGCCCTCGTTCGCTCGTGGCGGTCTGAGCAACGTGTGGGGCGCGAGCATGCTTCCGTACCGCACGGAGGACATGAGTGAGTGGCCGGTAACCGAAGAGGACCTGGCACCACACTACCGGGCGGCTCTCAAGTTGATGCCATTCTCGGCGCGCCATGACCGCCTCGAGGAACAGTTCTCCCTCCACCAAGAACGGCCCGGGATGCTTGCCAGCAGCAGCCAGGCTGCCGGTCTTCTCCGTGACCTCGAGCTGAATTCAGCAACGCTGAAGGCGCACGGCGTGACCTTCGGTGTCTCGCGTTTGGCACTCAAGTCCGATCAGTCGGACGGCACGGCGGGCTGTGTCTACTGCGGTAAATGCTTGTACGGCTGTCCTTACGAGCTCATCTACAACTCGAGTCACACGCTGGAGCGGCTGCAAGCGAATGCAGACTTCAAATACCGCCCGAGAGTCGTGGTGGAGCAGGTGAGTGAGATCGCATCAGAGGTCGAGGTAAACGGAACCACCCTGGGCGAGGATCAGGCGTTCCGGATGCGAGCGGAGAGGGTGTTCATGGCCTGCGGCGTGCTGTCGACCGCAAGGGTGATGCTCACGTCGCTTGATGCCTTCGAGCACCCGATCTACGCGGTCGACAACTGCTATTTTCTCTTGCCGTTGCTGCGCTATCGAAGCCAATCCGCTGCCACTGACGAGCAGCTCCACACGCTGGCTCAAGTCTTCATCGAAGTACTCGACCCGGCAATAGGTCCTCAGACCGCGCACCTTCAGGTCTACACCTACAACGAGCTCCTCGGCGATGAGGTCGCAAGAATCCTGGGACCGCTCGACAGGCTGCTCCCAGCATCCCTCAGACGGGGCATGCTCGGCCGCCTCCTCCTGGTTCAGGGCTACCTGCATTCAGATCTCTCAGCGCGGATTCGAATCACGCTTCGGCGCAGTGAGTCGGATCACCGTGCCCGCCTGGAGCTTGCTCCTGAGAAGAACTCGCTCACGCGGCCTGCCCTTTCGGCTTTGATGCGCAGGCTCTGGTCTGAGCGTGGCTCGATCAGGGCGGTGTCCGTTTCACCGGCGCTCAGAGTTGGAGAGCCTGGACGCGGCTTTCACACGGGAGGGACCTTCCCCATGCGACACAGTCCCGGCGCCTTCGAAACTGACGTGCTTGGGCGGCCCTATGGGTTCTCGCGCGTGCACGTGGTCGACGCGAGCGTATTCCCCTCTCTGCCGGCCACCACGATCACGCTGAGTGTCATGGCCAACGCCCATCGGATCGGGGCCGCGGCGCTCGCCTGATGCGAACGGTCGCCATCACCGGGGCAAAGGGTTACGTGGGCTCGATGCTCGCGCGCCATTTCGAAGAAACGGGCTGGACGGTCACTCGCATGTCGCGCTTGGCGAGCGCAGGCGATGAAAGCACAGTGGCGTTCCAACTTGGAGAGGAAGTCGCGCCTGATCTCTTCCGCGGCCGGAGCATCAGCGCCCTGGTGCATTGCGCATACGACTTCCGCCCGGTCACGCGGAAGGAGATCGACCGAATCAACGTCGAGGGTTCCCGCAAGCTGCTGGCGGCGGCGCATGCCGGCGGCGTCGAGCGGATTGTGATCATGTCAAGCATCAGCGCCTTTGAAGGCTGCCGCTCGATCTATGGTCGTGCCAAGCTCGAGATCGAGGCGGCGGCGGCCTCGGTCGGCGCCCTTGCAGTGCGCGCCGGCCTCGTTTACGGCGACGGCGCCCCCGCCGCTGGAGGTATGTTCGGGAGTCTGGCGACCAGCGTGAGGCGAGGGGTGGTCCCACTCATCGACGGGGGCATGCATCCCCAATACCTCATCCATGAGGACGATCTCTGGCGTCTCTTGCGGGGATTCTGTGAAGGTGAAATCCAAAATCCGGGGCGTCCGGTAGTGGTGGCATCGTCGCAACCCTGGCGACTCCGCGACCTGCTCACTGAGCTGGCGCGCCGACAAGGTAGGCGCCCCGCCTTTGTCTCGGTTCCGTGGCAGCCGATCTGGGCCGGCCTCAGGCTCGCTGAACTGGCGCATCTCCCCGTGCCGTTTCGCAGCGACAGCGTCATCAGCCTGGTCCACCAGGATCGCAACCCGGACTTCGACGCGCTGCGGGGGCTCGGGATCACAGCTCGTGACTTCTCCCCCGCGTAAGAGCTCGGCCAGTCGAGGGCTACTCCCCGGTGCTCCCGTCCACCGACTCTCGGATGAGGTCGGCATGGCCATTGTGCCGCGCGTACTCCTCGATCATGTGGACCAGGATCCATCGCAGGCTGGGTGATCTGCCGTCAGGCCAGGCGCGCCGGGCAGGCCGGTCCAGGCCGCCGTCGGCCAGCGCTTCCGCGACCAGGGAGCGGGAGCGAGCCACGGCGTCCTGCCAGAGCACATGCAGCTGCTCATATGAGTCCTCGGCGGCCGAGTGCCATTCCCAGTCGGGGTCGGCCACCCAGTCCACCGTGTCCCACGGGGCCTGCCGGTCTCGCCCGTGCAGCCGTTGGGAGAACCAGTAGTCCTCTACGTAAGCCAGGTGCTTGAGCAACCCGCCCAGGGTCACGGACGAGGCGCCGACGGTCGCCCTCAGGCCGGTCGCATCCAGTCCCGCGCACTTCCACGCCAGAGTCGCGCGCTGGTAGTCCAGGAAGCCCAGGAGGGTGGCGGTCTCGTCGGCGGCGAGGGGAGGTTCCGGACGACCGTGCTCGTCCAGATCGGTCATGGGCGGTAAGTCTAGCGGCGGGACCAACACCACCAACGGAGCTCGACATGAACTCGAAAATTGGTGGGCCCGGTTGGGATCGAACCAACGACCAGCCGATTATGAGTCGGCCGCTCTAACCAGCTGAGCTACGGGCCCTCGCCTCCAGGCCTGGTGGTCCCGGACTCGCTGAGTCTATCCGGGCTCAACGGAATGGGAGGCGTCCGGCCGCGATACTTGGAATTGGATGTACACGAGTTCCGGACTCCTGGTTCTGCGGCTCGTGGTCGGCCTGATCCTGGCCGCGCACGGCGCCCAGAAGCTGTTCGGCTGGTGGGGCGGTCCCGGGATGGCGGCCTGGACGCAGGCGATGACCAGGCTCCGGATCCGGCCTGCTGCGCCGTGGGCCTGGATCTCGGCGCTGTCCGAGTTCGGAGGAGGCCTCCTGTTCGCCGTCGGCCTCCTATCTCCCTTAGGGAGCCTGGCGATCGCCGGCGCGATGCTCGTGGCCGTAGCAACAGTGCACTGGGCCAACGGCTTCTGGAACGGCAAGCGGGGTTACGAGTTCAACCTGACCCTGCTCGGAGCAGTCACGGCCGCAGCGCTGACCGGCCCAGGAACCTATTCACTGGACCAGGCCCTCGGCCTTCACCTGCCCGAACCGCTCACTCTCATCGTCGGGACCATCTGTCTCATAGTGGCGGTGGTCGCGACACTCGCCTCGCGCCGCCCGGCCGCCGAGGTTCAGCCGAAGCCCCAAACGACCTAGAACGAAACGTCAGGCCCGGGCGATGAGCTCGGCCTCGTTACCGTCAGGGTCGTCGACGTAGATGGTGCGCACTCCCTTCAGCACCGGGTGCACTCCTGAGCGCACCTGCACACCGCCGGCGATGAATCGCTGATGCAGCCTGTCGTATGCGGAGGACTCAACGCGAAACGCCATGTGATGAAGCACCCGCTTCGGCTTCTCGCGCGGGAACTCGAAGCTGCGGTCGGGATGCGGCACGAGCACGATCATCTCCGGCACCCCATGCGCTCCGTCCGCGGCTTTCAAAAACTTGTTGGGCAGCTCGGGCGGCGAGATCACCTCGAGCTCGAACAGGTCCCGGTAAAAATGCAGCGCCGCCTCCATGTCCCGCACCCACAGCACGATCTCGGCAAGCCCTGCGACGACGCCGCTCATGCGGCGATTGCGGAGACCATCGCTGCGAGGTTCATATCCCTCGCCCTCGTCGGGACTGAGCAGCCCGGCGCCAGCAGCAGCCCGCGGCCGCCCGTCTCCGCCACCGCGCGGCGCGCCTCCGCCTCAACCTCGGTCGGCGGGCCGTAGAGCAGGCTTCCCCGTTGCCCCAGCCCACCCATCACCGCCCGGCCTCCGATCGTCCGGCCTTCAACCAGCGAAGGGTTGCCCTGGTTGTGGATCGACCAGCTGACCACCTGCGCCGGTAGATCGCGGGCGAGGCCGAAGTGCAGGTGGGACCCGCAGAGGTGGACGACGTTGAACCACGCCTCGCGCGGCAGCCGCTCGAGCATTGCAACGTCCAGCGGAAGTACGAGCTCGCGGTACACGCCTTCCGGCATCGCATCCCTGCTGGCGTAGCCGGAGATCGCGTAGAAGACCCCCGCCGCGCCGGCCTTGACCGAACGCCGCGCGAAATCGGCGACCACATCGGCGATCCGGTCCAGCGCTGGGCTCACCAGCTCGGGGTTCTTGCGCAGCTCGCGCACGACCCTCGACTTCGACTTGCCGACCAGGTAACCGGCGACAGTGAGCGGGCTGAAAATCGTCTGGATGACCGGCACGCCAGGGCCGAGCTCGCGCGCTACGAGGCCCAGCGACTCGGCCTGCTCGTGGAGCACCTTTGGGTTGGTTGCCTTGACCATGCGCCACGCCTCGAGATCCGGAACCGCGGTGGAAACGAGGACCGGCCCCTTCAGCCGATGACCCGCAGGCTTGTACACCGACCCTAACGCCTCGGCGAAGCAGGTTGCACGCGGTTGGAACTTCACGAAGTCCCACTCGAACCGCCGCGCGCGCTCGATCGTGACCGCGGCGAGATCCGCGGGCGACCATTCCTCGCGGTAGGTGTGTCCCCATGCGCCCACCGGAGGCCGGTCGGCGACGTCCATCGCCAGCGCAGCCTCCACCCTCTCGCGGCCCTCCATCCGTTCGAGTTTAAGCTGGACCCGGTGACGATCGAGACTGACGCGGCTCGGCTTCGGGCCGCCGCCGAGGCAAAGCCGATGAAGCTGCCGGTCAACCGGCGCGTCGACGAGCGGCACC
>JBGPOC010000141.1:0-6415 GCA_041487825.1 Candidatus Dormibacteraceae bacterium
CGCGGGATCGAACATCGGGTCGTTGGAAACCTCGTACGCGCCGTAGCCGTAGAGGAGCGTTGGATTGTCACCGTTCAGTTCGACGTCACGCCTTCGCACCAACGAAATGGGCACCCGGACCCCGTCCGGCGCCGTCGCCCACAGCCGCTCGGTGACATAGTCGGCGCGGTCGTAGCCACCGCGGACCGGCTGCTCCTTGACCACCGTCCGCCGGCGCGTGCGCATGTCGTAGTCGACTGCTGAGAACGGCGCCGTCAGCGATGTGTAGAAGAAGCGCATGACTTCGCTGTCGTAGACCGGGTTGGAGCCGGGGAAGGCGGTGTAGGCGGCATCAGGTTGCTCGACCACGTGCGTTTCGCCACTCACGCAGTCCAGCACCTCGAGCTGCTGGAGACCGTCCGAGCGCTGCCCGAGCACGACATGCTTCTTGTGCACGTCGGTGAAGTTGATGCGCACTCCGGGGCGCTCGGGCACCACCTGGACCCACGAGGCCCGTCTCGGATCCGACACAGGGGCGGACATCAAGCGGAAATCGCGAGCGCCGTCGTTGGTGAGGATAAGGAAGCGATCCTCCTGGTGGTCGATCGAATACTCGATGCCATGCCGCCTCGGCTCGACCAGCATCGGCTCGGCGTCGGGGTCGTCGGCGGTGACGAACCGGCAGTCGGCGGTCACCTGGCTCGTGCTGCTGAACAGGACGTAGCGCTCGCTCTTGGTCGGCTCGACGCTCAGCTCGAATCGCTCGTCATCCTCCTGCAGCACGAGCACGTCCTGGTCCGCCGGCATTCCAAGCTTGTGCCGCCACACCTGGAAGGGACGCATGGCGGCGTCGGTCTTCACGTAGAAGAACGTCCGATTGTCCGCGGCCCAAGCGGCGCCGTAGTAGACATCAGTCAGCGCGTCATCCAGATCGACGCCACGGGTCAGATCGCGGAAACGGAGCTCGAAGAGCTCGGCACCCGTGAAGTCACTGGCGTAGGCGAGCAGGTTCTGGTCGGGGCTGGTTTCGGCGAACCCGAGCTCGAAGTACTGGTGCCCCTTGGCCAGCTCGTTGCCGTCGAGCAGCACCTGCTCGGGGCCGTCCATCGTCTCGGGCCGGCGGCAATGGATCTCGTAGTCGAGGCCCTCGACGGTGCGCGTGTAATGCCAGTAGCCCCTGAAGTACGTCGGAGCGGAAGTGTCCGTCTCCTGGATGCGTCCCACGATCTCCTGGTAAAGCCGATCGCTGAGCTCCCTGGTGGGCGCGGTGACCGCCTCGGTGTAGGCGTTCTCCGCTTCCAGGTACGCCAGGACCTCCGGATTATCCTTCTCCCGCATCCAGTAATAGGGATCGATCCTCCGGTCCCCATGCCTTTCCAGCACCATCGGCCGGCGTGCGGCCGTCGGAGGTCTCGGCGCCCCGTCCACCGTGCCCATGGGTCGGAATCGTGCCAGGATCGGTGCGGCGGCGCGTTACCTGAACCCGGCCTCGGTCGTGACTCCACGTATGAAACACACCCTCGTCACCCTGTGCTTGTTCGCGGTCATGGCGGTCGTCGCGTGCGGAGGGACCCCGGCGTCGGCCGGGGGCACCACCATCCTCCTTCACCTGTCAGATGCCGGGAAGACGTTCAACGTGCACGGCGGAGACACGGTTCGGATCGTCCTGGACGACAACTACCCCGTGCCGGGCTCATCGCTTGTCTGGACGGTGACCGGCACGCCCACGTCGGTCCTCGAACCCGGCCCGTGGACGCGCTCGAAGCAGGTCAGCAGCGGGCCTGGCCGTACCGACACCTATACGGCCGATTTCCACGTGATCAGCGCGGGGCAGGCGGTGCTCGACGCCAAGGGCGCAACCACGTGCGAGGCGATGGCCAAGTCGAGCTGTCCGGACCAGCACTTCACGATCACTGTCGTGGTCGGGCGCTGAGCCGGTTAGCTGGGGTCGGTCATTCCGCGCGCAGGACCTCTACCGCGTTGGTGCGCGCCGCCCACCGGGCCGGGATGAGCGCCGCCGCGACCGCGACGGCCACGCCCACAAGCGGTATCGCGACCAGCTCCCAGGCTGCGAAGACGTCATACAGGCTGGGCGGCGTGTCGTCGCCGCCTATGTTGCTGAGCAGGTTGAACAGAAACCTGTGCAGCGCGACGCCTGCCGGTAGCGCGGCTAGGCCACCGACCAGCGCCAGGAAGCCGGCCAACGCGGCCACCATCCCGATCACCTGGCGCGGGCTCATGCCGAGCGCCTTGAGGGTGGCGGTGTCGCGCACGCGCTCGCGCGTGCTCAGCAACATCGTGTTGAAGATGCCGGCGATGGCGATCAGCGCGATGACGAGCGCGATGGCGAACAGGACCCCGGCGATCGCCGCGAGAAACGCGGTGTTGCCGCTGTTGGCGGCGTGGGCATCAAGCAGGTCCGGCTGAGCCGGGGGGCGTCGCGTCACCTCAGAGTCTGCGCGTAGCGGATTTCAGTTGGACGAATCTGCTGGGATTGGTGCTGAGGTGGCGGCTCGCTGCCGGCCGAGAACCTCGGCCATGCGAGTGAGCTCGATTTGGGGAAAGCGACGGCGCAGGTCGGAGGCGTCGAAGGTCATGTCGGCCGTGTCGAAGGCGATGCCAGCTCCGATCATGCCGGCAACGTCAGGCTTGAATGGCCGCATCACCACCGACAGCACCCGCATCATCGGCACTGGAATGTGCTTCACGACTGCCTTCCTACCGGCCGCGCGCTCGATCTGACCAATCAGCTGGTTGAAGGTCAGGTTCTCGGGGCCACCGACGGCAAGAATCGTCCGGCTGAGGCCGGGATCGAACAGCGCCAGCTCGATGAAACGAGCAACGTCGTTGGCAGAGTTGAAGTTGATCGGGTTGTCTCCGCGACCGAACACCGTCGCCTTGCCGTCCTTGATGATCGGCCCACCGGCAATCTCGGCCCAGAGCTCCATGAAGGCGTTTGGACGCACGATGACCCAGTCCAGCCGGCTGGCTCGGAGCGCTTCCTCGGCTCGATATTTCATACGCGCGAGCTCCATCGGATGGTCGGCCGCGGCGCCGTACATCGAGACGAGCACGAAGCGCTGTACGCCGGCCGATTCCGCGGCCCTGATCAGGTTCAGGTTGCCCTCGTAGTCGACCGCCCTGGGACCTGGAGCGCCGGGCCCAAAACCGGTCATCGCCGAAACCACGGCGTCGATGCCTTCGAGAGCCGCCGCCAGACTCTGAGGGTTTCGCGCGTCACCCTCAACGAGCTGCGGGGTCTCGCCTAAGCGTTGCCGCGCGCGGTCCGGATCGCGCGTGAGGACCCGAACGGCGATGCCTCGGGCGGCCAGGTGCGGAACCAGCTCGACTCCGAGATTGCCGGTTCCCCCTGCGACCAGGATCATTGCCGCACCACCTGCTCGCGGATGGCGTCGTCGACCGTCGCGTCACTCTCGTCCACCGGCTCGAGATAAAAGCGAGCCCAGTGAATGGCGCCGTTGTTGACACCGAAGACGATGACGCCGCGCATCCAATGAGACCTCCCATCTCTGCGCGTGCCTCGCATCTCCCACTCGGTCCAGGCGGTGTCGGTCTCGACAGCGCTGCGCACCACCTCGACGTGGATGTCCGGGACAAACGCGAAGATCTGCTCCCAATTCCGGCGCACCTGCGCTCGGCCGCGAAAGCCACGGGCTGGATGTGCCGGCGTCTCGTTCTGGTAGTCCTCGGAAAAACATGCTGCCACGGACTCGAGGTCGTGTTGGTTCGTCGCGCGGACCAACCGATCGATCGTCGCCATAGGTCCACTCATGCCCTTTTCACCCCAATTCCCCTATTTCGTTCCAGTACACTGGAACCAATGGCGAGTATGAACCGCAGGGCCCGGGCTGTCAAGGGCAAACGCTCGTACGACGCCAGCCTTCGCCGAGCGCAGGCGCGTCGGAGCCAGGATCGGATCGTCGAAATGGCTCAGCGGCGGTTCCTGCGTGACGGCTACGGGCCCACGACAATCTCGGCGATCGCCGAGGACGCGGGCGTGTCGGTGGACACGATCTACAAATCGTTCGGCGGCAAGCCAGGACTGATTCGCGCCATGAGCGCCCGGGCGCTCGAGGGCACGGGCCCGGTGCCGGCCGAGCAGCGATCGGATGAGCTGCAAGCGCGCGAGCGCGATCCACGAAAGCTCATCTCGCGCTGGGGCGTGTTCGTCACCGAGATCGCGCCCCTGGCCACGCCGATCATGCTCCTGGTTCGCGATGCCGCCGGCAGTCACCCGGAGCTCAGGCCGCTACTCGAAGAGGTGCACGCGGACCGCCTCCGCCGCATGACCGACAACGCGCGACGCCTGGCCGCCGCCGGTCATCTTCGGCCCGGCATCACGGTGGCCGACGCCGCCAACGTGCTGTGGACCTATAGCTCCCTGGAGCTCTACGAGCTCTTGGTTCTGCGCCGGGGCATGCCACTCAAGACCTATGGTCGCTTCGTCGCCGACGCCATGATCGCCGCCCTCCTTTAGAAACTGCACCTGGCGCACCCGGCTCTATACTCCGCACCACCCCGCATCTGCCCGGAAAGTGGGAGGTCGTGCAGACCGCTGTCGGGGTCGGGGCATCTGGAGAGCAATGACATGAGCGAGGACGAGAAGCCAAGTCCGCCTCTGCCTTCGACGCCAGGGCCATCTCCCGCCGAACGGGCCGCATCATTCATCGCGGGGCAGATGCCGGCATGGTGGCGTCCCGAATATCAGTCGGCCGCAGGGCACGCAGCCTCTACGGTCCCGCCCGCCCCCGCGACAACGCCTCAAGCTGCCCCGGCGATGCCTCTTACTCCGCCGACACCGCCCCAAGCGGCGACGGCTCCAGCGCACCCGCCAACACCGATGGGCGCGCAGCCGCCGATGACACCCACACCTCAGCCCCCGGCGGCCGTCATGCCTCCAGTCGAGGCGCCGCCGCTGGTGCCGCCGTCAAGCCAGGGTCCCCCGTTGCACGAGGCGAAGACGATGGTCCTGGGCGCGATGTCGACTGCCCCGCCCGTTGCCATCCTGACAGTGACCGCCGGCCCGGACATGGGCTTCAAGTTCCGGATCAAGCCGACGGCGATCACGCGCATCGGTCGAGAAACCGACAACGATGTGGTTCTGGACGACAAGGCCTGTTCGCGGCGCCACGCTCAAATCCAGTTTCAGGATGGAAAGTACGTTCTGACCGACCTCGGCAGCGCGAACGGCACGCTCGTGAACGACCTTCGCGTGACGGGGCGGGCGCTATCAGACGGCGACGTGATCAGGGTCGGCCAGAACGCCATCCTGATTACGATCGTGGAATCGTCCGCCCCTGCGCGTTAGCCCTTGCCGGGGTCCCACGCAGGCGCTCCCATAGTCCCTGTTCCGCAGCGCCCTTTTGGTTGACCTTCAGCTCTCGAACATCTAGAAAGGGAGGCGACGAAAATGCGTCCCCGGCAGGTCAACCGCCTGAGCTTCGCCGTAGTTGTGGTTTTGTCTCTTACAGCACTGCTGACGCTGTTACCAGCCGCGTTATACGCGGTGCTTACGGGCCAGGTTCCCAGGCCAGAAGCGGATGAAGGCACTGGTGCGCATATCTTTCAGTTGTCGGTTGCGGCCCTGCTTCCGACTACGTTGCTGTTCCTAGCGACGGCTGATTGGGCACGTCCTTGGCGGAATGCGCGAGCGTTGGCGTTTCCGGCCTGTGCCGTCGTGCTTGCGTTCGGAATCCTGTATTACTTCGAGCACATTGCGAGCAGTAAGTAGCCGACCGTCACGTCGGCAGCATCGAGAAGGGGCTGGTGTATCGTTTCGATGACGATTGATGTTCAGGTCTGCGGGCATGGCCGCGCTCCAGTCGCGGTTCTCTTCGGTGGTATGGGCTGATGAGCTGGTTCGAGCGGCGGCGGCGCGCGACTTCATTTCAAGGCAGCGGGCCGGGCCGGCCATAAGATGTCAATGAGCCCATCCCAGCAGATTGACAAGCTGATCGCCGACCTTCCGGACTGGCGCGGCAAGACGCTCGCCAAGCTTCGCAAGGTCGTCCACGAGGCCGACCCGGAGATAGTCGAGGAATGGAAATGGATGGGCACTCCGACTTTCTACCATGACGGACTTGTCTTGCTCTTTAACCCCCACAAGGACAAGGCCAAGCTGACCTTCTACGAGGGAGCGAGCCTTCCCGACCCGGACAAGCTCTTCAACGCCGGCCTCGAAGGCAACAAGTGGCGGGCGATCGATTTCCTCGAGGGCGACCAGGTCAACGAGCGCGCCCTCAAGGCCCTCGTCCGTGCCGCGGTAGCCCGCAACGCTTTGAAGAAGAAAAAGTGACCTCGCCCAGGCGGGGTACTAGTTGGCTACTGAAGAGCCCCCGGCTTCCCGGTCAGGGGCTCTTTTCGTATTCAAATCGGGGTTGGTGGGCCGAGGGCGGACTGTAAGCCGGGTTCTCTA
>JBGPOC010000142.1:0-6386 GCA_041487825.1 Candidatus Dormibacteraceae bacterium
CCGGCCACCGTGGCCCACGCGAACTGGGTCTGGGACAAGGCCACCAAGGCAGGCGTCCTCGACTTCGCCAACTGGCCGCTCTACATCGACACCGGCACCGACGCCAAGGGCAAGACCACCTACCCGACGCTCGACCAGTTCACCCAGGAGACCGGCATCAAGGTCAACTACAGCGAGCCGATCCAGGACAACAACAGCTTCTTCGCCAAGGCCGCGCCGGTCCTGCAGCAGGGCGGGTCGATCGGCTACGACATCATCGTCGTCACCAACGGCATCTTCCTCACCGACTACATGCTCAAGGGCTGGCTCACCGAACTCGACCCGACGAAGCTTCCCAACTTCACCCAGTACGCGGCGCCGCGCGTTCAGGCCCGCGGGTTCGATGTCGGCAACAAGTTCACCATCCCCTGGCAGTCTGGGTTCACGGGCATCGGCTACAACCCCAAGCACACGGGACGCGAGATCACGAGCTTCACCGACCTCTTCGACCCCAAGTTCGCGGGCAAGGTCGGGATGTTCAGCGAAAACCAGGACACCGGGACCCTGACCATGGTCGGGATGGGAATCAAACCCGAGACCTCGACCCCGAAGGACTGGCAGAAAGCCGCCGACAAGCTCAAAGCCCAGCGCGACGGCGGGATCGTTCGGAAGTACTACGACCAGAGCTACATCGACGCGCTGAGCAAGGGGGACACCTGGATCAGCATGGCCTGGTCGGGCGATATCTTCCAGGCCAACCTCTCGAACGGCAACCAGGACCTCAAGTTCGTCATCCCGTCGGAGGGCGGCATCATCTGGACTGACAACATGTGCATCCCGCTGGGTGCCTCGCATCCGCTGGACGCCATCACCTACATGAACTGGGTCTACCAGCCGAGGATAGCGGCCACCATGGCCGAGTACATCGAATACATCACGCCCGTACCGAGCGCGCAGACCTACATCGCGCAAGATGCGGCGGCGGCTACGAATGCGGCGGACAGGGCGTCGCTGCAAGAACTGTCCACTGATCCGGCCATCTTCCCGTCTCAGGACGTGCTCGCCAAGACGTCCTACTACCGGGTTCTCAACGCGGCCGAGACGATTCAGTGGAACGACATCTTCAACGCGGTCATCACCGCCTGATCCAATCATGAGCAAGGCGCGGAGCCGCCGGCCTTAAAGGTGGCGACCGGCGTACGCGCGGCGAGGCGGCCGGCGCTCGGTTCCCGGATGGGACGAGTGCTGGCCCCTTACTTTCTGATCCTGCCCGGCGGGGGCTGGATGCTCCTCTTCTTCCTGCTGCCCATCGCCACCCTCGCCATCACCGCCCTGGAGTCCGGCGACTTCATCAACGGCTTCGAGTTCACCTGGAACTTCGGCAACTTCTCAAAGGGCTTCCACCTCTACTCCCAGCAGTATCTCCACGCGGTCGAGTACGGCGGCGCAGCCACGATCGCCGCGCTGCTCGTCGCTTTTCCGGCCGCGTACTGGATCGCGTTTCACGCGGGCCCGCGCAAGTCCGCCTACCTGCTGGCGGTGCTGCTGCCCTTCTTCGTGTCGTTCGTGATCCGGACCCTGTCATGGGAGACGCTGCTGGGCGACAGCGGGCCGCTGTTCGGGCCACTCAAATCCGCACACCTGCTGCCCGTCGATTTCCGCGTTCTCGCCACGCCCGTGGCCGTCACGTTCGGGCTGGCCTACACGTTCTTTCCATTCATGCTGTTGCCCGTATACGCCTCGCTGGAGAAGATCGACCGCGGCCTGATTGAAGCCGCGGAGGACCTCTTCTCCAACCGGTTCGAGGTGTTTCGCCAGGTCATCTTTCCGCTGTCCATCCCCGGCGTCTTCGCCGGCGTCCTCTTGACCGGCATTCCCGCGATCGCCGACTACGTCAACCAGGACCTGCTCGGCGGCGTCGGCACGACCATGATCGGGCGCGTGATCGAATCACAGTTCGAGGTCAGCATCAACTATCCCCTGGCCTCGTCGCTGGCGTTCGTTTTCATGCTCGGCCTGCTGGCAACGCTGCTGATCTATCAGCGCCTCTTCGGCACCGAACAGATCATGGGAGGCGGATCGTGAGCCAGCACGTTGCACGCCCCAGGAAACCCACTGGTTGGGGGCGCCGGCTGGGGGCTCTAGTGCTGCCTGCGTACACGCACCTGGTGATGCTGTGGCTGTTCGCGCCGATCATCGTGATGGTCATCTTCGGTTTCAACAACACTCACGGCAAGCTGAACATCGCCTGGGTGGGCTTCACGCTCAAATGGTTCGAGAACCCGTTCGGCGTCACGGCATTGACCTCGGCCGTGTCCATGTCGCTGGTGACGGCGATCCTTGGCGCGCTGATCTCCACCGTCCTGGGCACGATGATCGCCCTCGCGACGCATCGATACAGCTTCCGCGGCAAGACGCTGCTGGACGCAATCATGGTCATGAACATCGCCGCCTCCGAGGTGGTCATGGGCGCGGCCCTGCTGACCCTCTTCCTCGCCTTCAACGTTCCGCTCGGCTTCATTACCATCGTGCTGGCGCAGGTCATGTTCTCGATCCCATTCGTCGCCATCACCGTGCGGGCGCGCCTGGTGGGCTTCGACCGCTCACTGGAAGAGGCCGCGCAGGACCTCGGCGCGTCGCCCCTGACGACGTTCTTCCTGATCACGCTGCCGATCATCTTTCCGGGCGTGCTGGCGGCCGCGCTGCTTGCGTTTGCGCTGTGCCTGGATGACTACGTCATCACCAGCTTCGTCGCCGGCAACACCCTCACCTTCCCGCTATGGGTTTATGGGGCGACCAGGGAGGGCGTGCCACCCCAGGTCAACGTGATCGGGACGTTCATCTTCATCGCCGGGGCCGTGATGGCGCTCACATTCGCGCTGGTGAGGAGCGTGCGCAACCGCCGGCTGGCGCGCGAGTCGGCTCTCTGACGATCCAACCAAACGTCGCCTCGGACTCCCTGGCGTTGGTGGGCGGGGTGGTGTGGCCGTCCGGCCCAGGCAAAGCCTCCGCCGTGTCGGTTTCGGCGGGAGGGATCGTTGCCGTCGGCACCGACGAGGAGGTGCTCGCAATCACGCCCAAGGGGGTGCGCGTCATCGAAGCCGCGGGCGGAGCCATCCTGCCGGCGTTCAACGACGCCCACGTCCACTTCCTGATGGCGTCGCGCTCCCTCGGCGAGCTGGACCTCTTCGGCGTCGAAACGCAGGACGAGATCGAGCGCCGCATCAAAGGTTTCGCCGCCGCCCGGCCGGATGACGCCTGGATCCTCGGTCGCGGCTGGTTCTACTCCGCGTTCCCGGATGGGATGCCTTCGATCGAGCTGCTCGACAGGCTGCTGCCTGACCGCCCCGCGTACCTCCAGTCCTACGACGCGCACACCGCCTGGGTGAACAGCCGCGCGCTTGCCGCCTCCGGCCTCGTCCCCACCACCTTGTCCGATTCGCCTCCCGGCATCCTCAAGGAGGCGGCGATGCTCGGCGTCTCGCGCAAGCTGCCCGCCAAGACCGCCGCTGAGGATCTCGACGCGCTGAGAGCCGGCCTGCGGGTTGCCGCCTCCCGCGGTATCGCCTCCGTTCAGGAGGCGGGGCACGGGCTCAACCAGCTCAAGCTCTATGACTCGCTTGACGCTGCCGATGAGCTGACGCTCCGTGTCCGGCTCGCCTTCGACATGGAGCCCGGCCTCGACATGACCGCCTGGGGCCGGCGGCTCGACGTCTACGAGGAGGCGAGGCGCTCCGGGCCAGGGGCCGAGCGGATCTCGTCGGGCATCCTGAAAGCGTTCGCCGACGGCGTGGTCGAATCCAGGACGGCCGCCCTCCTGGAGCCCTACGAAGGGCTGGAGGCCGCTGATGCGGGCGCCCGCGGCGCGCCGAACTGGGAATCAGGCGAGCTGGCCGAGGCGATCCGCATGGCGGATGCTCGCGGCTGGCAGGTCCAGGTTCACGCGATCGGCGACGCCGCCATCAGGCAGGCGCTCGACGCGTTCGAAGGCACGGACCGCGAGAGACGCCATCGCATCGAGCACGTCGAGGCGCCGGCTCGGCGCGACATCCGCCGCTTTGCGGAGCTTGGCGTGATCGCCAGCATGCAGCCGGCGCACGCCGAGCCCGGCCACAACCTTCTCGACATCTGGGCCGCCAACCTGGGGCCCGATCGCGCCGCGAACGGCTTTCCGTGGGCCTCGATCCTCCGGGCGGGCGGCCGGCTCGCATTCGGAACCGACTGGCCTGTGGTTCCGCTCGATCCCGTCTTCAGCCTGCACGTCGCGGTCAACCGGCAGACGGCCGCCGGCCATCCGGCCGGAGGATGGCTGCCGAGCGAACGGCTGAGCCTCGCGCAGGCCGTCGATGGATGGACCTCGGGCAGCGCCTACGCCCAGCACGCGGAGAGCTCGCGAGGGACGCTTCGGAAAGGTTTGCTCGCCGACATCGCAGTCCTGGACCGCGACCTGTCGGCGACGCCGGCTGCCGAGATCGGGTCCACCAAGGTCGTCGCGACCGTGGTCGGCGGTCGAGTCGTGTACGAAGCTTGAGCGAGGGCGGTCCTGGAGTCGTGGCGGACTAGCGCGGTGCCGCGCTTAGGGGGGATGTACGGCCCCGATGTGACCTTCCTGGGCGTCCCGCGGTGCGACCTGGACGAGCCGGCGACGTTTGCGGGAGCGGACGTGGTGGTCATCGGCGCGCCGTACGACGCAGGCACGTCATATCGGCCTGGAGCCCGGTTCGGCCCCCAGGTCATCCGCACCGGCGACTACGGACCCCACGACGCCTCCCGCCCCCACCTCGCGCTGCGCGTCGACCCGCTGCGCGAGCTCCGCGTGTTCGATGCCGGCGACGTGGAGATGCCGGGAGTCGAGGCCCGCGTGCCGATTGAGGCTCTCGAGAACGCAGTGCGCAAGGTCGCGGAGTCGGGCGCGATCCCGGTGATCCTGGGAGGCGACCACACGATCACGTGGCCGGACGTCACCGGGGTCGCCCGAGCCAGGGGTTGGGGGCGGGTCTCGGTCATCCATTTCGATGCGCACGCCGACACCGGGGAGACGCAGTTCGGCAGCCTGATCGGCCACGGCCTGCCGATGCGCCGGCTCATCGAGTCCGGCGCATGCCGGGGCGATCGCTTCATCCAGATCGGCCTCCGGGGTTACTGGCCCGAACCACCGACTCTCAAGTGGATGGCCGAGCAGCACATGCACTCGTTCGAGATGCACGAGGTCGTTCGCAGGGGACTGGACGATGTCATGGAAGAGGCATTCGCAATCGCAGTCGACGACTGCGACGGGGTGTTCGTGTCGGTCGACGTCGACGTCGTCGACCCGGGCATGGCGCCCGGCACCGGCACCCCTGAGCCCGGCGGGTTCACCGCCCGACAGGTGCTGGACGCGGTTCGCCGGATCGCGATCGGGCTGCCCGTGGTCGGCATGGACGTGGTCGAGGTGTCTCCACCTTATGACGCCGCCGAGATCACAGCCTTCCTGGCCAACCGGGTGGTCCTGGAAATGCTGGCCGGCATCGCCTTCCGGCGTCAGGGCGGGACCTGGGAGTCGATCCCGCGGACCCTCCTCGAGGGTCGGACATGAAGGACGTGCTCCCCCTTCTCAGGGCCGAGCAGGAGCTCGAGCGGCAATTCGTAGTCGAGGTGACGGGCAAGCCGGAACCGCCTGCCGGCTGGTCGCCGGCCACGATGATGTTTCACCTGTCCCAGTGGCGCGAGCGGCTGTGGAACGGGCTGAGCGAGGCCGTCGCCGGGCAGCCCGTGACTCCGCCGCCGGGAAACATCGACGAGCTCAACGATCAGGAGATCGCCGGCGCGGCAGGCGCGTCGCTGGCCGCCGAGGCGGCACGCTCGGACGCGGCGCTCACGTCGCTGATCGCCCTCCTGGAGACAGACGGAGAGCAACCCTTCAAGTGGTACATGGCGACGACCACGGCACAGGCGATCATTCGCAACAGCTACCTGCACGCACGCATCCACCTTGCCGACCAGTTCCAAGAGCGGGGCGATGTCGCGCGCAGCGACCGCCTCTTCGAGGAGACCGCATCAGAGCTGCGGAAAGTCGAAGCGCCCGGCCACATCCTCGGAGCGGCCCTGTTCAACCTCGCCAGCGTGCGCGCGACGCAGGGCCGCAGCGACGAGGCGTTGACGCTGCTCGAGGAGGCTCTGCTCATGCGCCCCGACCTGCGGGCGGTCGTCGCGGACGATTCCGAGTTCGCGCCGCTGCGCGAGTCACCACGCTTTCGCGCCCTGGTCGACTAGTGGCCTGGCCCAGAAATAGATTGTCGGATCGCCCCTGGGGTGGCCGAGATGCTAGGCGCCGGCGAGCACCGGAGCGTGCGTATTGAACATACGGAAGCGAGGAGCGGAGCCGGCAACAACGCAGATCGGCCGCACCAGGGGATGAGTTTTCGGCG
>JBGPOC010000143.1:0-6379 GCA_041487825.1 Candidatus Dormibacteraceae bacterium
CGGTCAGCAACGGGGCCGGCCAGACTGTGACCGCAGGGCCCGCCTGCACGGACCTCTCTCCCCAGACGCCGGCGGTCTGCCACTCCGGAGTCAGCGACACCCTGAGCCGCAACAACAGGTGGGGCGTCGAGGTCACGTCTGTCCGCGACGACCAGTTCCTCGACCCGAACGTCTCACCGAACCCGTGCTTCGCCCCGCCCGGCTGCCGCCGCGAGAGCGCGCCGTCAGCCTGCCATCTCACACCGAACCCTGTCGTCGGAGGTCTCCACTCCCCCTCCAACATCGGCATCACCATCAACATCACCCAGAACGCCCCCGGCGCGACGCGGTACAACGTTTACATCAACCCTGCCGGCTGCGATGGAAACCAGGCCAACTTCGGATGGGTCGCCCGCTTCAACGCTCCCGGCTTCGTCAGCGGCACCCCCACCGGGCCCTACCCGAACGGGAGCGCCTGGGCGCTGGGCGCTGCCGCGGCGGGCGGTACCCCGGCCGGCGGCGCCTCGATCTACGACTTGAACGACCAGCTGATCCCCAACCCCTCGACGCTGTGCTACGCCCAGACCCGCGTGCTGAACTGCCGTCCCCCCGACGACGAGGTCCAGCCGCAGTGCTTCAGCAGCTGCCCGCCGCCGGCCGGCCTGCTGTCGCAGGAGAACGCGGACATGGAGCTCCCGTTCCCTCCGTACACGGGCGGCGACGTGGCCAACGAGAACTACTGCCAGCCCCCACCCGCACCGCCCGGCAACGTGAATGCGCCTTGCCAGACCGCCAAGGTGACACCTGGAGCCGTGCAGTTCTACTTCCCCAGCGGCTCCTGCTTCAGCCAGAACGCCCAGGGCGCCACGTACGTGTTCGCCGGAGAGCAGTACAACTGGATCGTGATCTACGCGCCGGCAGCGAACACATGCGACAACACCTTGAACGGTGGCGCCTCCACCCAGTACATCGGGACGATCTACACCCCCGGCGAGAACTGGACGATCAACGGTGGCGACCGCTCGCCGCTTGCGGGCCAGGTGATCTGCTACACGGCCAGCGTGTCGGGTGCAGGCGCTGTCGGGATCGACTTCAACCCCAACTACGCACCCGCGCCTCCCGCCGCCCGGCTGATCAACTGAAAGCCGGCTAGGCCCAGTCTTCCTCGACTCTCTTCAGCTCGGGCCGCCCGGCTCCTTGCAGCGGCCGCACCTGGTAGCCCAGCTCGCGCAGCGCCTCGTCGATCCACAGCAGCGCCATCTCCTCGGTGCTGGGCCACATTGCCGCCGAGGAGGCGGCCAGGCCGGTGTCGATCACGATGCGCCCCGCCACCCTCAGCAGGCGCCTGGTCAGGGGCTCAGCCTCGGGGACGCTCAGCTTGAGGTCCTCGAGCGCGCGTGAGAGCATGAAGCAGGCGGTGTTGAAAGTCTGGGCGTCGATCGGCTCGTTTCCGCCGAGCCTGTCGGCCAGCCCGGCACGGAGATCGGTCGGATCCATATCGCGGGTATTATGTTGGCCCGAGGTTGGGGATATGGACCTGAACGAACCCGTATTGCTGACGCCCGAGGGGCTTGAGAAGCTCAAGCGCGACCTGGAAGTCGCGTTGAAGCGGCGTTCCGAGGCGGGCGAGCGCCTAAAGGAGGCCTTCCAGCCGGGCGACATCGAGGACAACCCCGAGTACGAACAGGCCAAGGAGGAGGTCGGGCTCCTCGACAACCGCATCTACGAGCTGCAGGAGATGATCGGACGGGCGCAGATCATCAAAGAGTCGCACTCCAGCGTCGCCGGTCCGGGCTCGACGATCGACGTCGTGGACACGGACGGCTCGTCTGAGACCTACCACCTGGTCGGGGCGGTGGAGAGCGATCCGTCGGCGGGCAGGATCTCCGTCGAGTCGCCGGTCGGACGCGCCCTGGTGGGCAGGAAGAAGGGCGACAAGATCACCGTCAGCGTGCCGTCGGGCACGCTCACGCTCACCGTCAAAGCGGTCAAGTAACCGGTCGATGTCCATACGGACATCGGGTGAGGGGACCGCGGGCCGCGAGCTGAATCCCGAGTCGATCTCCGACCGCACGACGGTCGGCGCCTTCTTCCGCCAGGCGGCGCGCTACGGCGACCGCCCGCTGGTCCACTATCCGGACGGCGACACGTGGAAGGCCGCCTCTTGGGCGGACATGAAGAACCACGTCCTGGCCGTCGCGTCGGCTCTGATCGAGGCGGGCGTCAAGGCCGGTGAACACGTCGTCCTGTTTGGGCCGAACAGCCTCGAATGGCTCTATTGCGATCTCGGGATCCAGACCGCCGGCGCGATCGCCGTGCCGATCTACTCGGGCACCGTGCCGGAGGTGGCGCAGACCATCGTGGCGAACTGCGAGGCCGTGATGGCGATCGCCTCCGACACGACGATGGCCTCCAAGCTCAAGACGACGGACAAGCTCTTAAGCATCGTGACCATGGGGTCGGAGGTGGCCGAGTGGGTCGCTCGACCGCCACGACGGTTACCCGACGTCATCGCGCGGCTGGAGGCGATCCGGCCCGATGACGTCTGCACGATCGTCTACACCTCGGGCACCACGGGTGACCCGAAGGGTGCCGAGCTCGCCCACCGGAACCTGGTGGACACGACCCGAGCCGTCATCAAGGTGCACCCCCTGACCGAGGCCGACTTCACCCTGTCGTGGCTGCCGTTCTCGCACGTATTCGAGCGCATCAACGGCACGCTGACAATCCTCATGATCGGCGGGCAGGTCTGGCTGTCACACGGCGTGGAGCACCTCGCCGAGGACCTTGCCGCGGTGCAGCCGACCATCCTGCTGAGCGTGCCCCGCGTGTACGAGAAGATGCACGCCCGCGTGATGGACGGCGTGCGCGAGGCACCCCTGGTCCGCCGCACGCTGTTCGACTGGGCCATGGGAATCGGCATGCGGTTCTCGCACGAGACGCACCCGGGACCGCTCTTGAGGGCGCAGCACAGGCTCGCCGAGCAGTTGGTCCTGGACCGGCTTCGCAGGAGGCTGGTCGGGGGTAGGCTGCGCTTCTTCATCAGCGGTGGCGCTGCGCTCGCTCGTGAGATCGAAGAGTTCTTCTGGGCGATCGGCGTCCCCATCCTCAACGGCTGGGGAATGACGGAGACATCGTCCGGCGCCTGCTCAAACACCCTCTACGAGCATCGCTTCCTTACGGTCGGCAAGCCATTTCCGGGGATCGAGCTGAAGTTCGCCGAGGATGGCGAGATCCTGGTCAACAGCCCGGGCAACATGCTGGGCTACCACAACAACCCTGCCGCCACCGCGGAGATGCTCGACGGCCCCTGGATCCGCACCGGCGACATCGGCGAGGTCGACGCCGACGGGTTCCTGAAGATCACCGACCGCAAGAAGGACCTGATCAAGACCGCGGGCGGCAAGTACGTCGCGCCCCAGCAGCTCGAGTTCGAGATCCAGCGTTACGAGCTCGTGGAGCAGGCGGTCGTCATCGGTGAGAGCAGGCCTTACGTGACCGCCCTCATCGTTCCCGACTGGGCCGCGGTCACGAAGCGGGTTCCGGGAAGCCCCGAGGACCTCGTCCACGATCAGCGCGTGATCGCCCTCATCGAGCAGGGCGTCGACGCTGTGAACAGGAGGGTGGGCAGCTGGGAGGCCATCAAGTACTTTTCGCTGTTGCCGCGCGCGTTCTCGGAGGAGGCGGGCGAGATCACGTCGACACTCAAGATCAAGCGCAAGATCGTCGCCCAGCGGTACGCGGTCCAGATCGACTCGATGTACGCGGGCAAAAGGAAACCTGACTAACCCGGGTCGCCACCCGCGTGGCGAACCATCCGGGTTCCCTCTCATACCAAACCCACGTAATGTGACGCCATGGCCGGTCCTACGGACATGTCCGAGCTTCACCTGGCTCTCGATCTCCTGCGTCCCCAGGTGTGCCACTGCGGGCTCAAGGGCGAGTGCCTCGGCTGCAAGGGGATCGAGATGGTGCGCGCTCAGGCCGAGGCCGTGGTCGCCGCCGCCAGCCAGCCGGTGCTCATCCAGGTTGCCCAGGAGGCGGCCATGAAGGACATGGCGGCCAGGTTCCAGGGTATGACCGAGCGCCTTCTGAGCGACCCCGAGATCCGGCGATCGGCCGAGGACATGCAGCAGAAGCTGATGTCCGATCCCGAAACCCGCCAGCTCCTAGAGGAGTTGATGCGCCGCCTCGGCGCTCCGCCGGAGGAATGACGCCGTCGGTCTAGGGAGTCGACGCCATCGGGGCGGCGGTGGCCGTGCGAAGTGGTTTGCTCCAGAGCGGGATTGGTCCTGTCCGCAGGCGGTTGATGATCCTGGTCTCTTGCGCGGGCGTCATCATCTTGGCGGCGACGGCCTTGTCCAGGAGTGGGGTCAGGTTCGTGATCAGCCGTGAGCGGAACTGGTCCTCGGTTATCGGGGGCGCCTGGGCGGCGGCGATCTGGGAGAGGGTCATGCCCTGGCCGAGATCCGTCTTGAGCGCCGTGTCGGTGATCCCGAGCGCTGAGGCGGCGGCGCTCAGCAACGCCTGGCGGGCACCCGCCAGCGGGGCCTTGCCAAGGGCGCCGGCGATCGCGCAGGGCGCGCGACCTGCGAGCCGCTTCTGAATCGCGTCCGCCCGGGCCTGGGTCACCTTTCCGCTCTTGACCTGGTCGGCGAGGGTCTCGCCGATCGCCTTCTGGAAGGCTGCGCCCACGGTGGCCTGGCTCGTTCCGAGATCGGCGGAGAAGTGCGAGACGAAGTCGCTGCACACCGCCGAGGGCTGGCCTGCCTGCTGGAGGCTGGAGACCGCGCTGATGCCTGAGGTTGGCGATGACGAATTGAATACGTTGAGGCCCGCCGCCGAGGCGGTCATCAGGATCACCGCGCCCGACACCGCCGCCGCACCGGCCGCCATGCCGGCGATTCGTAGAACGCTGCCGCTCGCCAATCTCTTCATCACGGGTCAACTACACCACCTCGGGACGCCTCCTTTCCTCAACCGGGCGTAAACCTTTTGTAAACCAGCCCTAGCGCTAGCGCGGCAGGTTTGGCCGGGGTCCCCCCGGCCATGACTTTGTCCCCCTTGCGCTCAATCGCGGCCAGGAGAACCTAATCCGTAGAAAAGTCACATCAATATACCGGAAAGAGAGCGCCGCCCTCTGCTTAGTGAAATTGATCCCGTTTGGCGAATCAGGGCCGGGTCGCCTCGGCGAAGCCGACGCGCGATGAGGGAAAACCATCCGGGTTTTCCCTCATTCTTACCTCGTGGAATCGCCCCCGAAGGCCGGATGGACCGGCAGGCATGCGGTTGAGCTCTACGTGCGCACCTACACGACTATGCTGCAGAGCTCAGGCGAGATCAAGGTCGAGTCACTGGTGCAGGCCCACCTGGGCATGGGCTCGGTGCTGCACCCGCTCGCCGCCGAGCCCCAGGTCGACATGGGCGCGCTCCTCTATGCGGTCAGGCGCCTCCCCGAGGCCATCAGCCGTTGCCGCCACGTCGTCATGGGCCAGAGCCCGCAGGGTTTCCGGGCCGTGCTGGGGGCGGACATCCTCAACTGGCAGGCCGTGAAGGCGCCCGCCCGCCGGCGCCGCTGGTACCAGGATGGGACGACCCTGGCGGTGTTGATCGCCTCCAACTCGGACATCGACGACCTGGTCCCCACCCTGGTCGCCTACCAGATCGAGTGGAACAAGATGCACCGATCGCTCCAGGACGTGGCGCTGGACGACGTGCAGGCGCGATCGGCGACCGGCGCCAGCGAGGACGACTGGCGCCGGCTTCACGAAGCGTGGGGCGAGACCTTCGATTCAACGCTGGCGGCCATCAAGCGCGAGGAGTGCAAGATCGTCCTGCGCCTCGTCGGCGGCAGCCATCTCGGTTATGCGCGCAACGCCAGCCGCTGGTGGCTACCGATCGCGGCCGCGATGGAGGAGCTCGGCGTGCGAGAGGCGCCGGTCTACTTCGTATCCTCAAACGCGCACAGCCTCATCAACGTGCTGACCAGCGTCGCGCGGCAGTTCGACACCGAGATCCGCGACTGGGTTCGACGGAACCATCCCGAGCTGGACGAGGAGAGGCGCAAGCTCGAGGCCGGCCACAGCCGCGCCTCGCCCGACAACTGGCTGTACTACAGCGCCCGCCACCTCTTTGACACGCATCCAGACCGAGAGCGGCAGCGGCAGCGGCGCGCGGAGATGGAGGCTGCGAACGGCATCCGGCACGTCGCGGCGAGGGGGACCGGGGTCGACTCAGCGGCACAGGTCTTCAAGCTGTCGCAGCTCGACCCAACGTCGATCGACCCGAGGGTCGGCCGGGTGGACGAGCAAAAGCTTCGCGCCTCGGAAGCCTGCATCCTGAACGTCGACTATCCCCTCGGCATGGCCGCCTATCACATCCTTCGACAGGTCGCGGAACA
>JBGPOC010000144.1:0-6314 GCA_041487825.1 Candidatus Dormibacteraceae bacterium
CTGGGAGCGAGCGCCGGTGCTCGCGGTGATGGGCGCCATCGGGCTCGTGCTGGCGCCCGTCTACATGCTCCGGCTCTTCCAGGGGACGATGCACGGTGAACCGCTGGACACGAAGCCGATGGCGGACATCCGCGCCGGCCAGCTCGTCCTCCTGGGACCGTTGGTCCTGCTCATGTTCGTTCTCGGGCTCTACCCCAACCTGCTCACGCAGCTGATGTCGGCCCTCGGTCAGGCTGGGCTGGCGCGGTGACGGGCATGCTGCTGGCGGCCGACCTCAGCTACTCGTGGAGCCAGGCGCTGGCCGACCTCGGTCAGATCGCGCCCATCGCGTCGCTCACCGGATTCCTGCTGTTCGCGATCGTGGCCGACCTGGCGCTGCCGAAGAGCCGCCGCGGCGGCGTCGTCGCGATGGTCGCGGCCACCGGTTACGTCTACTCGCTGGCCACGGCGGTGTACCGCTGGAACTACGCCGACAACGGGCCCGCTTACCACGGATACGCCACCGGCGACAAGTTCGCGCTCTTCTTCGAGGTGCTGTTCGCGATCCTCGGCATTCTCACGGTCGCCATCGCCCACCCTTACCTCCAGAAACGCGGGATGCTCGAAGGAGAGTTCCACGTCCTCGTCCTCGCCGCCGTGATCGGGATGATGGTCCTCGCCTCGGCCACGTCACTCGTCACCGTCTTCCTCGGCCTCGAGCTGCTCTCGATCGCGCTGTACATCGTGTGCGGCTTCGCCCGTGGAGAGACGCGGTCCCAGGAGGCCGCGGCGAAATACCTGCTGGTCGGAGGCTTCGCGAGCGCGTTCGTCCTGTACGGGATGGCCCTCATCTATGGCGGCGCGGGCACGACCGTGATCCCCGACATCGCCACCCGCCTGCTGGCATCTTCGTCGAGCAACCCGCTGATCCTCCTCGGGATCGCGCTGATGGGCGTCGGCTTCGCCTTCAAGGTCTCGGCGGCGCCCTTCCACATGTGGACGCCCGACGTCTACGAGGGCTCGCCGATCCCGGTCACCGCGTTCATGTCCGTCGGCACCAAGGCGGCCGCGTTCGCGATGATCGTCCGCGTTTTCGCCGGCGGCCTGCCGCACCTCGCGCCCGAGTGGCAGACGCTCCTCGCATTCGTCGCCGCCACCAGCATGATCGTCGGCAACGTGATGGCGATCAGGCAGTCGAGCTTGAAACGGCTGCTCGCCTACTCAGGCGTCGCGCAGGCGGGGTACGTCCTGATCGGAGTGATCGCGGGTGGCCAGAACGGTCTGGCGGCCGTCCTCTTCTACCTGTTCTCGTACATGTTCATGAACTTCGGCGCGTTTGCGGTCGTCGCGCTGCTGGCCGGTCCGAAGGGCGACCGCGACCGGCTGTCGGACCTGGACGGCCTTTACCGTCGCAGCCCGCTGATGGCGGTCCTGATGACCGTGTTCATGCTGTCGCTCGCAGGCTTTCCGCCGTTCGTCGGCTTCTTCGGCAAGTTCTTCCTCTTCACGGCCGGCGTCAGCGCCGGCTACACGTGGCTGGTGGTGCTGGCCGTGCTGATGAGCGTCGTGTCCGTCTATTACTACGTCCGCGTGCTGATCCCGGTGTGGTCGGCTTCAACCCGGTCCGACCGGCTCCAGACCTCCGTCAGCAGCACGATGGCGATCGTGATCAGCGGCGTCTTCTCCCTCGTCCTGGGGCTCTACCCCACCACGCTCCTGCTCGCCGGCCAACTGGGGGTCCCGATCCCCGTCTTCGGGCCCTAGCGCGACCGAGGACCGGCGCTGCCGTCAGATGTTCGAGCTGGACTGACCGCCGTCAACGACGATGCACGCCCCGTTGACCAGGCTCGCCTGCTTCGAGCAGACGAACGTCACCAGCGCCGCGACCTCCTCTACGGTGCCGAAACGCCCGAGGGGCATCTCGCGCCGGACGAGCTCACCGGTCGCCTCGGGGTCGGCTTGCTGGCGCCGATACCAACCGCCACCCTCCCACATGATCGATCCCGGGGCGATCGAGTTGACGGTCACCCCTTTGGTCGCGACCTCCCGCGCGAGCGACTTCACAAAGCTGTTCTCAGCGGCTTTGGCCGCGTTGTAGGCGGGAGCGCCGCCCGACTCGCGGCCCCACACCGAGGAGATCACGATCACGCGGCCCCACCCGCGAAGCATCATTCCCGGAAGGACGAGCTGGGTCATCCGCACGCTCACGCCGACGTTGCCCGCGAATGCGGTCTCGAACTCCACCGGCCCGGTGTCGCTCCACGAGCTGCCGGATCGGACCCCGAGGTTGTTGACGAGTATGTCCACCGGGCCGAGCGACCGCTCCACCTCGTCGACGGCGCGATGGCAGCCGTCCTCGGTCAGCAGGTCGACGACGATGCCGAGGCCATTCAGGGCGGCCGCGGTGCGCTTGACGTCCACCTCCGTTCGCGCTGCGACCGCGACGCGGACGCCTTCGGCAGCCAGCGCGCCGGCGATTCCGAGTCCGATCCCCCGCGTGCCCGCCGTCACGAGTGCGACCTTTCCGGAGATTCCGAGGTCCACGCTCGAATCGTAGACTGAGCGGCATTCCCAGCATCCCGACTGGCCTGTCAGGTCAGCTCAACCTCGATGGGGAACCATCGGTCCCTCGTGCCTCCGCCACCGTGCTGCTGGTGCGCGGAAAGGAGCCCTGGGAGCTGCTCCTGATGCGGCGCCCCGGTGGAGCCGACTTCGCCCCGGACGCCTACGTCTTTCCCGGGGGCGCGGTCCATCCCGGCGACTCCGAGTGGCCCGACGCGATTCGCGCCGCCGCCATCCGGGAGCTGTTCGAGGAGGTGGGCATCCTGCTGGCGCGCAGGCGAGGTCGCCTGGCGCGCGCTCGCGACTGCGCGCGGGTCCGCTCGCTGCTGGCGGAGGGCCAAACTTTCGGCCAGGCGCTGAGGTCGCTGGGTTTGGAGCCTGCGCTCGACCGGCTGGTCCCGCTCGCCAGGTGGGTGACTCCGGCGCAGCTTCGGCGCCGCTTCGATGCGCGATTCTTCCTCGCGCGCCTGCCGGCGGGCCAGGCAGTCCACCCCAACCGGGGCGAGGTCGCGGACTGGATGTGGATCGCGCCGGCCCGGGCTTTGGCCGATCCCGACGTCAGCCTCGTCTACGCGACGCGGGCGGTGCTGGAGTCGGTAGCCGGCGGCGACGCGGGGGCGGTGTTCGCGAGGGCTCGCAGGCAGCAAGAGGTGCCGATCGTGGAACCCCGGCTCGTGCAGACCGACGGGGGTTGGGAGATCCTTCGCTGAGCGGCTATCTCCAGAGATCGCGCCAGCGGTTGTAGTGGACGACCTCCACCCCACCCTGGCGGAGAACCTCGAGGCCGGCGGGGTCGCGGTACGCCTCCCTGTAATAGACCCGCGCGACGTTGCAGTTGATGATCGACTTGGCGCACATCACGCATGGAGATGCGGTGACGAACATCACCTTGCCAGGGAGCTGGGCCCCCGCCTTGACGAGGCTGTTCAACTCGCCATGAATGCAGCCGCAGGATCCCGGTTGCGTCGAGTCGCATCGGTTGGGCAGTCCTCGGGCGTTGCCGTTGTAGCCGATACCCAGCACCTGGGTCAGGTCTCCCGAAGCGATGACGCTGCCGACCTGCAGGCGCGCGCAGGTGGACCTTTTCGCGAGCTCTTCGGCCATGCGCATGTAGACCTCTTCCAGCGGGATTCGATCGGGCGGCTGTTCGTTCTTGGGAAGAGGTTTGGGGCTCGCCATTTAGGTCAGATTAACAGGCTTGTTTATACCCACCTCCCGGACTACAATGCCCAACATGTCGCTGCTCGAACTCTTGTTCGCCCTTCTCCTTGTATGTGTCCTGCTCGCCGTCGGCGTGGTGGCGGCCCTGGTCTGGAGCCTGGTCCGGCGAGCAGACGGCCAGGTTCGCGACGTGGCCGAGCTGCGCAGCCGCCTGGAGGCGGGCGGCCTCACCCAGGAGTCCCAGGCTTCCGAGCTCCGTGAGCGGCTGACCCAGACGCAGTCGGTCGTCGAGGGCCTGCGCTCCGCCCTCACGGCGCGGCAGCCGGTCGAGGAGGAGGCCCGCGCCAGCCTGAGGCGCCTGGAGAACGTCATCGCCGGCAGCTCGACGCGCGGCGCCGCGGGCGAGAACATCCTCGACGAGGCGCTCCGCCACCTGCCGCCCGAGATGCTGCAGCGAAACGTCTGGGTGGGCGGCAAGGTCGTCGAGCTGGCGCTTCGGCTGCCCGGCGGCAAGCTGCTGCCGATCGACTCGAAGTGGGTTTCCAGCGGCGCGCTCGAGCAGCTCGCCGACCCCGGGCTCGACGCCCAGCGGCGGGCCCAGCTCACGGCCCAGGTTGAGCGCGAGGTGGAGCGCAGGGTTCGCGAGGTCAGCCAGTACATCGACCCCGCCACCACCTCGCCCTTCGTGCTGGCTGTCATCCCCGACGCCGCCTACGACGTCTGCCGTGGGGCGATCGTCGGCGCCCATCAGCGCCACGTCATGGTCGTGGGCTACGCGATGGCTCTCCCCTACCTCCTCACCCTCTACCAGCTGCACCTCCAGTTCGCCCGAAGCGTGGATATGGAGAAGCTTCAGTCGGCCCTGATCGACGTGGAGCGCCACCTGGACACGCTCGAAGGGGTGCTCGAGAACAAGCTCCAGAGGGCCGTGACGATGCTCCAGAACGCCTACGGCGAGGGCAAGCAGGTGTCCGCCCGCATCCGAGCGTCGGCGCAGAGCGTCCAGGTGACCGATTCGCCGGCTGAGGACCTTTCCACAGAGCCGCCCGCCGGGCGCGCGCAGGGCGCATATTCAGAAATGAGCCTGGCTCTCGTCGAACCAGCTCAATAGCGATCAGTAGGTCCCATTCTGAACGCCGCTCTGCGCGCCCCGGTTTTGCCCGGTTTCCCCCAGCCAATGCCCAGCCTGTGCCCAACTCGTCCCCAGGGATATCCACAGGTAATCCACCTACATGTGGGGTCCGAAGCCCTGCGTGGACCGAATATCTTGTGTTTAGGGGCTTGACAAGCCGAAAATGGGGCGCGTATATTCTGAGTCGTTACATCGAGGCCCTGGGGCATAAGTGGCGGGCATGCTCTGGGGCCTCTTGCATCCCCAAACGCACAAGTTCAACGACCCACTCCACGTCATAGCACACGACCCAGCAAAAGATCTCAAAGCTCCCGAAAACGGGGATGAATTAAGGAGGCGTTCTCTAAGAAATGGCCAAAAATGTAGCTGATGTCGCAGCCGGCGCCCGCCGGAACGGAAACCACAAACCCGCCTTGCGGGCAAATGGCGCACTATCAGGCAAAGTGGCTGGGCTCAAATTCGACCGCTTCTTCACGCCTCCTGGCAGTCACGCTTACGACCTGATCGAGTGGGAGCGGCGCACCGCCGGGATCACCGGCGAGAAGGGCCAGGTCATCTTCGAGCAGAAGGACGTCGAGGTCCCGCGGGCCTGGTCGCAGCTGGCGATCAACGTCGTGGCTCAGAAGTATTTCCGAGGCAGCCCGGGCAGCCCGGAGCGCGAGACCAGCGTCCGGCAGATCATCGACCGGGTGGTCGACACGCTCGCTCGATGGGGACGCGAGGGCGCCTACTTCGCAAGCGAAGAGGACGCGGAGAACTGGGCCGAGGAGCTGCGCTTCCTCCTGGTCACCCAGCAGGCGTCGTTCAACAGCCCGGTCTGGTTCAACATCGGAGTGCCCGGACGCTCCCAGCAGGGCTCGGCGTGCTTCATCAACTCGGTGCAGGACTCGATGGAGTCGATCCTGGACCTGGTCAAGACCGAAGGCATGCTGTTCAAGTTCGGCAGCGGCACCGGCACCAACCTCTCGGTGCTGCGGTCGTCCAGGGAGCAGCTCTCAGGCGGCGGCACCGCTTCGGGCCCTGTCTCCTTCATGAAGGGCTACGACTCGTTCGCAGGCTCGATCAAGTCGGGCGGCACCACGCGGCGGGCGGCCAAGATGGTCATCCTCAACGCCGATCACCCTGACATCCTCGACTTCATCCGCTGCAAGGCGGAAGAGGAGAAGAAGGCATGGGCGCTTATCGAGGCCGGCTACAACGTTGGGTTCAACGTGCCCGGCGGAGCGTACGACTCGGTGCAGTTCCAGAACGCAAACCACTCGGTGCGCGTCAGCGACGAGTTCATGAAGGCGGTCGAGACCGACAAGGAGTGGGAAACCAAAGCTATCGTCGGCGGCCGCACTGTCGACACTTATAAGGCTCGCAAGCTGTGGCGCGAGATCGCCGACGCGGCGTGGATCTGCGGCGATCCGGGCCTTCAGTTCGACACGACCATCCAGGATTGGAACGTGGTCCCGAACACGGGCCGCATCAACGCCAC
>JBGPOC010000145.1:0-6263 GCA_041487825.1 Candidatus Dormibacteraceae bacterium
AGCGCCGCCGCGTCCATGCTTCCCCACCCGGTGGCGAAGTCCCAACCGGAGCCGGCGTGGAAAGCGAGGTTGTTGCCCGCCGTGACGTCGTGGAATGGTGGTGCGGGCAGGTGTGAGGAGTTCTGGCCCATCCAGTAGAGCGCGGGGTTCGCAAAACCGGCCTCACGCAGGCCGTTCTTGCGCAGGTCCTGGTCGATAAGCGCCACCGTCGCCGCCCAGAGCGGGGTCGCGGCGGACGTCCCGCCGGCCTGCCCGGCGCGCCCCTGGAAGATGATGCTGAAGCCGGTGTTCGGGTCGGCGTCCGCTGCCACGTCGGGCACTTGCCGCTTGCCGTGGCCGGACGCCTGCGCGACGCTCTGCTGGTACGCGGGCAGCGGGTAGAACTGGCTCGGGCCACCTCCGGTGCCGCTTTGGTCGATCGGACTTCCCCAAGTGACCTCCTTGAAGTAGGTGCCCTGGAGCGACTCGAACACGCTGGTTCCCCCGACGGCGGTCACGGTCGGCAGCGTCGACGGAAAGCTGCCGGCCGGATCGGTGCTCTGGCCGCATGTGTACGCTCCGCTGTCGCCGGTCGCCACGAAATGGGACATGCCCTGTGCGACCGCCCGGTCCTCGATGCTCGCGACAATGTCACGATGCCCACTCGGCACGTCGACCTCGCACGCGCCCAGGCTCTCCGAGATGATCGAACCCAGGTGGTCCGTGATCATCTGGTCGAACGCGCGGTCGCCATGCGAGAGATCCGGCGCGGAAAGGTAGACGACCATCTTCGCGCCTGGGGCGATCTCGTGGATGATCTCGAGGTCGAGCACGGTCTCGCCTTGCGGACTCTCCGGGTTGCCCCAGCTGGGGTCACGTTTGACCGTCACCAGCGGATCAAAGGGCGGCAACCCGAACTTGGTCGCGAACTTGTCGAGATCCTTGAGATCCGGCAGGTTGTCGATTTCCGGCAGGACCACCGTCTCGCCGGACCCGTCGAGCCCGCGGTCTCGCAGCGACTTCAGGTTGTAGAAGGCGAGGACGTCGGTCGGCGTCAGGCCACCCGGACGCACTGCGTAGGAACGGGCCTGCGTGTAGTCGTCAAGCCCGGCGACGGCGACGACGATCGCACCCAGAGCAGGCGGAATTCGTGGCTTCTCAAGAGTTGCGTAGAACATCTTTCCGTTCGCAAGTCGGTAGTTCTCGATATCGATGCCGAGAAGCCTTGCCACCACGGGCGCCGGGCCGTCGGCCGCGATCAGCCCCGATCCGGGCCGCCATGTCGCTTGAAGACCGCCCGCCGTGAGCGACGCCACCGCGCTCTGAGCCAGGGCCGGGTCAGGCCCGAACTCGCTCGCGTACTCGACCGGGCTCACCGTGCGTCCGGCCGCGAGAAGCGAAGCCAGCAGGTCGGGCCGGCGCACCTTCAGGCCGAGCGTCAGATAGACCTCGGTCCCCATGCCGGCAGGTCCAAGGTGCACCGCCGTCCGAATCGCGGTCGCCAGTGGCGCGGGCGGCGGGCTGACCTCGATCCCCACCCGTGGCGAACGGCTCAGCTGACTTGGGCTCCCGCACGCGAGCGCCGACACGCCGAACACGACGACCATCGCCAGCGCCGACCCTGACCTCACCGAAATGTAGCTTCCCAGACCTCGGTCTCAAAAGCCACCTCGAAGCCGAGCTTGCGATAGGCGTCGAACGCGCGCATCGGGTTGCGGCCGTCGACGTAAAGCGATGCATGGCGGGCGCCATCACGGTTAAGGCGCACCAGCGATTCTGCGACCAGCCACGTCGCGAGTCCACGCCGGCGGTGGTCGGCCAGCGTGCCCACCGAGCTGACGATCCCGACCGGCTGCGGCCTGAGATCGGCGCTGTAGGCCTCGATCTGGCATACGGTCAGCGCGGCCGGGGCTCCATCAGGCGTCACAGCCATGAGGCTCAGGTGGGGCGGGCGACCCATCAGCTCCTCCTCGGTCCGGGGCGAGAAACGCCAATGGTCCTCGAAGGCGCGGTTGTGCACCTCCGACCACCTGGCGGTCGGCACCGTGCGTGCGTCGTAAAGCTCGTATCCCGCGACGGGCATCGGCGTCGGCAGCTCGGCGGCGAGGGGCCGGTCCATGCGCCACCAGGGCCGGACCGGCTCCAGGCCCAGGCCGTGGAGCTCGTCACTATCGCTCCGCCCTCGCCAGACCTGGGCGGCGACCGCGCCGGCGGCGCGCGACAGTCCGAGTCCCCAGAGGATGAGATCTCGCAGCGCCTCCGGCCGGCCGTGGGTCGCAGACACATCCACCAGCGCAACTGGACCCAGCGGCGTGGCTCGATTCGACACGAGTACCGCTCCATCGATCGCCCCGGTCGTGCCTTCGACGATCCTCGATCTGCCCTCCCAGTCGAAGCCCGCCATGACCCGATGCACTCGCACCTCGCTCGGAACGCAATCGCGCCGTCCCGCGCGCACATCCTCACGCCAGAGCTCGAGCACTCCGGGAAGGTCGCTCGGGTGACCCGGCCTCAAGCGGTCGCCCGCGCCACGACCTCGTGCACCTCGGGCAGGGCGCGACGGATCTGCTCTTCGAGCTCGGACTCCACGCGGTGCGCGTGCTCGAGGCTCACCTCGCCGTCGAGCTCGGCGACCACGTGGGCGTAGATGCGGTGATGCCGATCGCTCAGCTCGACGTCGACGCAGCGCCGGACTTCGGGGTGGGCGGCGACGACCTCGCGCATCCTTGCAGTGAGCTGCACGCGCCGGTTGGTCACGTCCTCGCCGCGCACGACGTGCGGCTCCATCGGCTCCAGATGGATGTCGACTCGCGTGGCCTCCGGGAGCTCGGACCGCAGAGTTCGCTCGAGATCGGCACTCGCGAGGGCCGCCTTGGCGAGCGTCATGTCTCCGGGCAGCTTTGCGTGCATGGTGAGGTGCAGCGAACCGTCGCTCTCCCGTTCGACGGTCACGTTGTGCAGGTCTCGAACCCCACCGTGGCGGGCGGCGGCTGCGTGAATGCGCTCGACGAGGTCGGCCGGCCGCGTCTGACCCTCGACGATCACCGTCAGGTCGAGCGTTGGCAATGTCGCGATCGCCACCTGCTTGACCTCCTCGACCAGTGCTCCAGCAGCCTCGAGGGAAAGCATCCGGGCGGTTGCGATGTTCGCGTCACCTAGCATCTTGGGTCCCGACCGCCGCACTCGCACGGACCGTACCTCGCGTACGCCGATGACGCCCTGGATCGCAACGCGCAGCTCCTCCTCCGCGCCGGCCGGGGCCCGATCGATGAGGATGTCCCCGGAGCGCCACGCGACGAGGGCTGCGGCGCGGGCGATGATGCCGGCGACCACCAGGGCGGCCACCGAATCGGCCCAGGCGAACCCCATGCGCACCCCGACCAGGCCGGCGAGGACCGCCACGATGGCGAACACGTCCGCGAGACGGTTCGTGGCGTCGGCCCGCAGCGCCTCGCTGTCGGCGATCCGGCCGACGCGGTTCAAGACCACGGCTCGTCCCGCTTCGATTACAAGGGTGGCGATCAACAGGGCGAAGGCGTAGCCGGCGGGGTTGACGACCCCTCCACCGACCGTCAGGCGCCGCACCGCCTCGAAGGCAACGCCGGCAGCGGTGATCATCAGGAGGACGCCCTCGCCGAATGCGGCGAGGTTCTCGGCGCGGCCGTGACCGTACGGGTGCTCGCTGTCGGCCGGCTTGCGCGCGGTGCCGACAGCAACCAGCGTGAACACGCTGGCGGCCACGTCGAGGATCGAGTGGACGGCCTCTCCCAGGATGCCCAGGCTTCCCGTCAGCAACCCGACCACCAGCTTCCCCAGCACGAGGGCGATCCCGATGAAGACCGAGACCACCGCCACGACGACGGGCCTGCGCCCGAGGGCGTTCACCCAATGAACTCTAAGACGCCTGATTTCGCTCGGGTGTTGATCGTTGGTGCTCGCTCGACGTAGGTGCACCTATGGCCTTTGTTCGGTACTCGCCTTGCAGGGTTGGCCGGGGTCCCCCCGGCCATGACTTTGTTTCTCTCCGCCACCAGGCGTCGCATTGAGAACTGATCCTTAAACGAATCCCATCGACATACGGGAAAGAGAGCACGAGGGAAAACCATCGGGGTTTTCCCTCGTCTTTCTACCTGAGCATTGCGGCGGTCGCCACGAGCTGGCTCTCCGTGCCAAGGGCGATCAGTAGGTCTCCCTCCTCCAGCAGCAGATCTCCGCCCGGGTTGGCGTGCAGAGTGCCGTCGCGGCGCCGCAGCGCCAGGACCTTCGCCCCGGACGGGCCGAGGAGGCCCGCATTGTCGAGGGACTTGCCGAGCGCCGCGGTGCTCCGGGCGACCAGGATCTCCTCGACTCCGATCTCCGATCCGCCGTGCTGGAGCGTGTCGAGCACGTCCACGAGCGCGGGGTGCACGGCGAGCTCCGCCATCCGGTGGCCGGCCATCCGGTAGGGGGAGATCACGCGGTTCGCGCCGGCCAGCTCGAGCCGTCGCGCTGAATCCGGACGGCCGGCGCGCGAGATTATGAAGAGGGAGGGGTTCAGCGCTCGTGCGGCGAGAGTGATATAGACCGAGCGCTCGTCGGAGTCCACCGCCGAGATCAGCCCGCGGGCGCGTTCGATGCCGGCCTGCTTCAGGATGTCCTCGCTCGCGGCATCGCCTTCGATGTGGAGCCGGTCCTCGTCATGGAGGCGCTCCAGGGCCTCAGGGTTCTGCTCCACCACCGCGTAAGGAACCTTGTGGTCGTCGAACTCGAGGGCGATCTGCGTCCCGATCCGGCCGTAGCCGCAGATGATGAAGTGGTCGCGGAGCAGGCTGAGCTTGCGTTCCAACTGACGCTGTCTCCTGTAGATGCCGAAGTTGTTCTCGGTCAGCGCTTCGGCGAACACGCCGAAGCCGAACAGCATCGTACCCACCCCGACCACGATCAGCGCCGAGGTGAACAGGCGGCCGGCGGCGGACTGGGGATGGACTTCCGTGTAACCGACCGTGCTGATCGTGATGATGGTCATGTAGAAGGAGTCGAGGAAGTCCCACCGGTCGATGAGCGCATAGCCGGCCACTCCGCAAGCGACCACGAAGGCCAGCAGCACCGCTGGCAGCCGAAACCGAAGCAGTGGATTCGGCACGTGAGACGTTCTCACCGCTTCTCCCGGCGCCGTTTCTCCACTGGTTTGGTGCGCATGCGCTCCCTCTTCTCGACCGCCTCCCAATGTGCCGGGTCGACCCACGCGCGGGCGAACGACTCGATCGTCTCGTCGGCCAGCTCGGGGTTTCGATGTGGCCGCACCGCGTTGACGGAGCTCTTGATGCCGGCGACCGCAGCCGGGGGGGCCGCCGCGATTCCACTCGCGATCTCCTGAAGCCTCTCGTCGAACGTCGCGCTCGGCACGACCGTCTCCAGCAATCCGAGCTGCATCGCCTCCGGCGCGGGCATCAGCTCACCGGTCAACAGCACCCTAAGCGCCCGGCCACGCCCGACCAGCGTGGCGAGGCGTTCGGACGCGCCCCAGGCCGGCATCAGACCCAGGGAGACCTGGGGAAACCCGATGCGCGCGTGCGCGGCGGCCATCCGGAAGTCGCACGCGATCGCGAGCTCCGCACCGCCGCCAAGCGCATCGCCGTTGAGCCCGGCGATCACCGGGATCGCGAGCTGCGGGATGAGGTCGAGCGTCGCGCGCATCTGGTGCGCCATCGCGGCCGCGGCCGCCTCCGAGCGGAGCCCCTCGAGCTCCTTGATATCGCCCCCGGCGCAGAAAGCCTTGTCCCCCGCGCCTCGTATGACCAGGACGCGGGCCCGCTCGCGCCGCACGGTGTCGATGGCCTGCTCGAGCTCGGCCATCGTCTGGAGCGCGAGGGCGTTGCGACTTTGCGGCCGGTCGATGGACAGAGTTGCTACGCCGCCGACGACCTCGAGACGGAGGTCACGCATCGACCGAACTCTAACCGCCTCCGCCCGGGCCTTCGAGGCCTGGCTTGGTCATCTTCCCGAGGTCGAGCACCTTGTTCAGGGTGGCGTCCGCCAGACCCTTGGTGCGGGCCAGCTGTCGGATCGAGCGACCGGTGCGCATGGACTCCTTGGCGATCTTGGCGGCCTCGTCGTAGCCGATGATCGGGTTCAGCGCGGTCGCCAGCATAGGGCTCCTCTCGACCAGCTCAGGCCCGCGGTCGGTCGCCTGCAGTCCCTCCACGCAGCGCTCGCTCAGGTTGCGGGCTGAGGCGGCGAGCAAGGTGATCGACTCCAACGAGGCCACGGCCGCCACCGGCATCATCACGTTGAGCTCGAAGAGG
>JBGPOC010000146.1:0-6255 GCA_041487825.1 Candidatus Dormibacteraceae bacterium
AAGGACGGCTGGCACGGCAAGGCGCTGCCGCCGGACATGGCCGAGCGCGCGATCAAGGAGCTCGGTGGTCTGCGGAACCTGAAGGTAAAAACGGCCAAGCCCGAACCCCCGGCCAAGGCGGTCAAGCGCCCGGAACCGGTCGTCACGCTCCCTTCGTACAAGAAGGAGGACAAGGTCGCCACCCGCAAGGCATATGGCGACGCCCTGCTCGCGCTCGCAGCGCTGCCCGACGTCGTCGCCATGGACGGCGAGGTCTCGAACTCCACCCATGCGGACGAGTTCGCCAAGGCCCATCCGGATCGGTTCTTCGAGATGTGGATCGCCGAGCAGCAGCTGGTGGCGACCGCGGTGGGCATGAGCGTGAGGGGTTACCGGCCCTTCGCCTCGACGTTCGCCGCCTTCTTCTCGCGCGCATATGACTTCATCCGCATGGCCGCCATCTCGCAAGCCAACATCCGGTTGGTCGGTTCGCATGCCGGAGTCGAGATCGGCCAGGACGGCCCGTCTCAGATGGCCCTGGAAGACCTGGCGTCCCTACGGGCGATCCACGGCTCGACGGTCCTCTACCCGTGCGATCCCAACCAGACGGCCAAGCTCACGCTGCTGATGGCCGAAACGCCGGGCATCGTCTACATGCGGACGACGCGCGGCGCCTACCCGACCATCTACGGCCCCGGCGAAACCTTCAAAGTCGGAGGCTCGAAGGTGCTGCGCCAGAGCGCCAAGGACAAGGTCGCGCTGATCGGCGCCGGGGTCACCCTCCACGCCTGCCTGGCGGCGGCCGACACGCTCGCCGCGAAGAAGATCCCGGCCCGGGTCATCGACCTGTACTCGGTCAAGCCGGTTGACGTGAAGACCTTGCGCGAGGCCGCGCGCGTGACGAAGGGCCGCTTCGTGATCGTCGAGGACCACTACGCGGAGGGCGGGCTGGGCGCTGCCGTGATGGAGGCGCTCGCCGATGCGCCGCCACGGGTCGCTCACCTGGCGGTGAGGGCGCTGCCCGGCTCGGGCAAGCCCGAGGAGCTCATGAACGCGGCCGGGATCTCGGCCCGTCACGTCGTCGCGGCGGCCGCCAAGCTGCTCAAGGGAAAGTAAGCGTGGCAACCGGCACGGCGCGCAAATCGACGGCGCTCAAGGAGCTCAAGCGCGTCGGCCAGTCGCTGTGGCTGGACAACATCCGCCGGCAGCTCATCACCTCGGGCGAGCTCGCGCGCCTTCGCGACGAGGGCCTGACGGGCGTGACCTCCAACCCGACCATCTTCGAAAAGGCCGTCAGCGGCTCGACCGACTACGACGAGGCCATGGTGCGGCTGGTCGCAGCAGGGCGAAAGCCGGCGGACATCCTGTGGGAGCTGATGGTCGAGGACATCCAGGCGGCGGCCGACGTCTTCAGACCGGTACACGACACGACCAAAGGACTCGACGGTTACGTGAGCATCGAGGTCTCGCCGACGGTGGCTCGAAGCACCGCGCGCACGATCGCCTTCGCCGAGGAGCTGCGGACGCGCTGCCGCCGTCCGAACGTGATGGTCAAGATCCCCGCCACGAAGGAAGGGGTGCCCGCGATTCGCGAACAGATCGCGAAGGGCCACAACATCAACGTGACGCTGATCTTCTCGGTCGACCGATACGCCGAGGTCGTCGAGGCGTACCTGTCGGGGCTCGAAGAGCTGCATCGCAAGGGCGGTGACCTGCGCAAGGTGGCGAGCGTGGCCAGCTTCTTCGTCAGCCGGGTCGACACCAAGGTCGACAAGATCCTGGCCGAGAAGATCCAGAACGCGACCGATCCCGCGAAGAAGCGGGCCCTGGAGCGCCTGTACGGGAAGGCGGCGATCGCCAACTCCAAGTTGGCGTACGAGCGGTACAAGAAGCTCTTCAGCGGACCGCGGTGGGAGAAGCTGCGCAAGGCTGGGGCCCAGACGCAGCGCTGCCTGTGGGCGAGCACCTCGACCAAGGACCCCCGCTACCCCGACACGTACTACGTGGAGGAGCTGATCGGGCCGCAGACGGTGGACACCATCCCCCCGGCGACGCTGGCCGCGTTCCGCGAGCACGGCGAGGTTCGCCGGAGCCTCGACGAGCACATGGAGCTGGCGAAGCGCCAGCTCAAGCAGCTTGCCGACGTCGGGGTCGACCTCGACCAGGTCACGAGCGAGCTCGAGGTCGAGGGCGTCGAATCGTTCACCAAGTCGTTCGAAACCCTTCTGGCCACGCTCGTCAAGAGCGCGCGCGACATCAAGGCGGGGAAGGGCCCGCGGCAGTGGCACAGCCTCGGCAAGCTCCAGCCTGCGGTCGACGCGCGGCTGGCGAGCCTGAACAAGGAGGACGCTCCGCGGCGCCTGTGGGCCAAGGACTCGACGCTGTGGAGCGCCGACCCCGGCAAGCGCGACGAGATCCGCGACCGCCTCGGGTGGCTGAACGTAGCCGAGAAGATGCTCGAGCACGCGCCCGAGCTTCGCGAGCTCGCGGTGCACGGCCACTCGTACTCCGACGTCGTGCTGCTGGGCATGGGGGGCTCGAGCCTGTGTCCAGACGTGCTCCGCAACACCTTCGGCGCGATCCAGGGCCATCCACGGCTGCACGTGCTGGACACGACGGACCCGGCGACGATCCTGGCCGTGCGCGCCAACATCCACATCCAGGATTCGCTGTTCATCGTCGCCTCCAAGTCGGGCGAGACGACGGAGACGCTGTCGCATTTCGCGTACTTCTGGGAGCAGGTCAGCGCCAACGGCGGGGCGGGGAAGGCCGGGCGCCACTTCGCCGCGATCACCGACCCCGGTACGTCGCTGGAGAAGCTGGCCTCAGAGCATGGTTTCCGTTGGATCTTCCCGAACCCGCCGGACATCGGCGGCCGGTACTCGGCCCTCAGCTATTTCGGCCTGGTGCCGGCGGCCTTGATGGGTGTCGATGTCGGCGAGCTTCTGGAACGCGCGGTGGAGATGGCCCATTCGTGCGCCGATTCGGTGCCTGCCGAAAGCAACCCGGGCGTCTGGCTCGGCGCGGTGCTCGGCCAGCTGGCGGTGGGCGGCCGGAACAAGCTGACGCTGGTCGCTTCACCGAAGATCGCCACGTTCGGGTACTGGGTCGAGCAGCTGATCGCGGAAAGCACCGGGAAGCAGGGCAAGGGGATCGTCCCCGTCGAAGGCGAGCCCGTCGGCAAGCCCACCGCGTATGGCGACGACCGGGTCTTCGTCTACATCCGGATGGACGCCGACCCTCCCAACCGCGCGGTCCAGGCGCTGGAGCGGGCGGGCCAACCGGTGGTGACGCTGACGCTCAGGGACAAGCTCGACCTCGGCGGTGAATTCCTGCGCTGGGAGGTGGCGACCGCGATCGCCGGCTCGATCCTTGGCATCGACGCCTTCGACCAGCCCAACGTGCAGGAGTCCAAGGACAACACCAAGAAGGTGCTCGCCAAGTTCACGGCCGGCGGCAAGCTGCCTCCGGCCGCCTCCGTGCCGGCAGCCAAGTCGCGCCCTGGCCTGAAATCCCTCATGGAGCGGGCGAAGCCCGGCGCGTACTTCGCGATCATGGCCTACGCCAGCCGCACGCCGGCATCGGAAGCGGCGATCGGCGCGATTCGAGCGACCGTGAGGGATCGCACCCACGTTGCGACCACGGCCGGCTACGGCCCGCGTTTCCTGCACTCGACCGGGCAGCTGCACAAGGGCGGGCCGAAAACGGGCCTGTTCCTGCAGGTCGTCCAGGACGACACGCGTGACGTGCCGATCCCGGGGCAGCAGTTCAGCTTCTCGGTCCTCAAGCAGTCGCAGTCGTTGGGCGACCTTCAGTCGCTCACCTCGCGCCGCCTCCCGGTGCTGCGTGTGACCCTGGGCCGCGAGCCCGCGGCGGGTTGGAAAGCGCTGGCGGCGGCGGTAAGGTCGGCAGTCAAATAGGAAGCCCTCTCCCCTGTGGGGAGGGGGTCGGGGAGCGGGGCGCGAGCCCAGTCCGAGCTGCAAGAAGGAGAACGCCATGGAGATGGGGATGGTCGGGTTGGGCCGCATGGGCGGCAACATGGTGTTGCGCCTGCTCAAGCGCGGCCACCGGATGATCGCCTACGACCGGTCGGCCGACGCCGTAAAGGCGAACGTGGCACAGGGCGCGATCGGCGCCGGTTCGCTCGAGGACCTGGTCAAGAAGTTCCAGGGCAAGCCGCGGGTGATATGGGTGATGGTGCCGGCGGGCGATCCAACCACGCAGACCATCAACGAGCTGGTCGCGCTGGGCGACCCGGGCGACATCATCATCGACGGCGGCAACACCAACTGGAAGCTGGCGCTCGAGGACGCTGCGCGCGTCAAGGCCAAGGGCATGCACTACATGGACGCCGGCACGTCCGGCGGGGTGTGGGGCCTGGCCAACGGCTACTGCCTGATGGTCGGCTGCGAGGAGTCGGTATACGAGCACTGCCTGCCGCTGCTCAAGGACCTCGCTCCCGATGACGGCGGCCTGGTGCGGACCGGGCCCGAGGGATCCGGGCACTTCGTGAAGATGGTCCACAACGGCGTCGAGTACGGCCTGATGCAGGCGTACGCGGAAGGCTTTGAGATCATGAAGCTGTCCAGGTCGTTCCCCGGCATGGACATGCACGCCATCGCCGAGGCGTGGCGGATCGGCAGCGTCGTGCGCTCCTGGCTGCTCGACCTCATCGCGGACGGACTCCGAACCGACCCGCAGCTCGACCGCATCAAGGGTTACGTCGAGGACACGGGCGAAGGCCGCTGGACAGTGGAGGCCGCCATCGAGGAGTCGGTGCCCGCGCCCATCATCACGCACTCCCTCTTCGCGCGGTTCCGCAGCCGGATGGAGGACACGTTTGCGGACAAGATGCTGGCGATGATGAGGAACCAGTTCGGCGGCCACGCCGTCGTAGCCGAAAAGAAGTGACCGATGAGCCGGCGGTGCCGCCCGCGGGGGCGCTAGAACCGAACCCACTGGCCGAGGGCCTTCACGACTACCGGGTCCGCGACCCGTTGTTGATGGTCATCTTCGGCGCCACCGGAGACCTCAGCGCGCGCAAGCTGCTCCCGGCCATCTACAACCTCGCCAAGCAGCGCCTGCTGCCTGCCGGGTTCGCCGTTGTGGGTGCCGCGATCGACGACCTCGACGACGACGCCTTCCGAAAGCACGCCTCGGAGGTGATCACGAAGTACTCGAGGACCCAGCCCGTCGACGCGGAGATCCTGCAGTCCTTCCTCCAGAGCGTCTTCTACGCGAAGGTCGACTTCAGCAAGCTTGACGATTTCAAGGCGCTCCAGCGCAGGGTCGACGAGCTCGACCAGACCAGGCACGTCGGCGGCAACCGCGTCTACTACTGCGCCACGCCACCCCCCACCTACGAGACGATCACGGAGCAGCTGAAGGCGTCCGGCGTGACCAAGAGCGCGGGGTTCCATCGCATCGTGGTCGAGAAGCCGTTCGGCTCGGACCTGAAGTCGGCGCGCGAGCTGACCAGGATCCTCCAGCGGGTCTTCCACGAGGATTCGGTGTTCCGAATCGACCACTACCTCGGCAAGGAGACGGTCCAGAACATCCTCGCCTTCCGGTTCGCGAACTCGCTGTTCGAACCGATCTGGAACTCGAACCTCATCGACTCCATCCAGATCACGGCCGCGGAGGAGATCGGCGTCGAGATGCGCGGCGCGTACTACGAGAGGGCCGGCGCGCTGCGCGACATCGTTCAGAACCACGCGCTGCAGCTGGTCGCCCTCGTCGCGATGGAGCCACCCTCCACGTTCGAGGCGACGGCGGTGCGCGACGAAAAGGTGAAGGTGCTCCGAGCGATTCGTCCGATCCACGACACGGACGTGGCCAAGGCCACCGTCCGCGGGCAGTACACGAAGGGTTGGGTCCTGGGCGAGGCGGTCGACGCCTACCGGGAGGAGCACGCGGTCGCTCCTGGTTCGCTCACCGAGACGTTCGCGGCGCTGCGCCTCTACGTCGACAACTGGCGCTGGTCGAACGTTCCGTTCTACATCCGGGTGGGCAAGCGCATGCCCAAGCGTGCGACCGAGATCCAGGTGCGGTTCAAGCGCCCGCCCCACCAGACATTCGAGGCTGCGAAGGACCTCGACCCGAACGCGATCACGCTGCGGATCCAGCCGGAGGAGGGAATCTCGCTCCGATTCGGGGCGAAGGTGCCGAGCGCAGGCCTGCGCCTGCGAAACGTGGCGATGGATTTCACGTACATGTCCTCGTTCCTGGTTGAAACCCCCGAGGCGTACGAGCGCTTGCTTCTCGACTGCATGATCG
>JBGPOC010000147.1:0-6235 GCA_041487825.1 Candidatus Dormibacteraceae bacterium
CGCTCCCAGCTGGTCGTCGCCTTCGGGTGCACGGGCGGGCGTCACCGCTCGGTCGCCATGGCGCGCGAGATGGCCGCTCGGCTCGCGGACCTGGAAAACGCGGATGTCGAGTTCGTGGCGCGCGAACTTGATTGACGCGCGAGTGCATTGGCGGTTGACCTGGTTCGCGCCCCTCACCCTGGCCCTGCGCGCAAAGCGGCGTTGAGGATGGGCCTTACTGATCGCTCCCCCCTGGGGGAGAGGGAGTGACGCGCGCACTCGTCCTCGGCGGCGGAGGGTTCATCGGCGTCGCGGCGTGCAAGGAGCTGATGCGCCGGGGCGTGGAGACGGTCGCGGCCGGGCGCAAGGAACGGCCCTACGGAGTGTTCACCAGCTATGTCTCGTTAGACCGGACCGATGAAGAGCAGCTGAGGCGCGCGCTCGCGCAGGTCCAGCCCGACGTGCTGCTTGACCTCGCGTGCTACCAGCCTTCTGAGGTGGACGCGGCCATTCGCAACTTCAAAGGCGACCGCTACGTTTTCGTCTCCACGGGCGTGTACCCGCACCTCAACGGCGAACCCGCGCGCGAAGAGGACTTCATCCCTCTCGAGGGCGCCCCGCCGGCCGGTCTCGAGTACATGGACGGCAAGCGCTGGTGCGAGACCATGATCGCGCGCTCGCGTGACTTTCCATGGACCGTCATCCGGCCGCCGGCGGTCCTCGGCGCGGCCGATCACACCCTTCGCATCGCCGCCTACATCGAGCGCGTCGCCGACGGCGGGCCGCTTCTGGTTCCGCAGGAATCCTATGAGCGCCAGGCGGGGCTGGCGTGGGTGAGGGACATCGGCTTCGCCTGCGCGCTGGCGTGCGACTTGCGAAAAGACACGGCCGGGAAGGCGTACAACGCAGCGTTCGAGGGCGTGAGCCTGCGCGGCCTCATCGAGGGAATCGCGCTGGCGCTCGGCGTTCCGGCGCGGATCCATCCGATCCCGTTCGCCGAGCTGCCTCCCGACGCCAGCCCGTACGGCCCCGATCCGCGACGCTCGGCGGGCTACGTTCTCGACCGCGCGCGCAGGGAGCTCGGTTTCGAGCCGTCGGCCCTCGAGGACGCGCTGGCGGAGACTTTGGCGTGGTACCGGGTGGCGCATCCCTCCCATCCGGGCTACGCGAACAGACCCCAGGAGCTGGCGCTGGCGGCCGGCGGCTGACAAGAACGACGTCCGTAGGAAGTTGCCGGCGCGACCTCCTATCCTGACCGTCATGCGGCGCTTCGCGCCCTATTCGATCGCTGCCGGGGCGGTTATCGCGATCACGGTCGCGATCGCCCTGGTGAACTCGCGCTGGACCGTGCCAGGCCTGTCCGCGCTCTACCTGCTCCTGGTCCTTTGGCTTGGGGCGCGCTGGGGCAGGGGTCCGGCAGTCGCCGGAAGCGTTGCCGCGTTCCTCCTGTACGACTTCTTCTTCGTCCCGCCGGTGGGAACCTTCAACGTCAGAGGTCCCAGCGAGCTGTTCGAGCTCGTAGTGCTCCTCGCCGTGGCGTTGGTCACGAGCCAGCTGGCCGCCTCCCTCCGCCGCGCGCAAGCCGCGTCGGAGGAGATGGCCGGGGACTCACGGATCCTCTACGAGCTCGCGACGGCCGCTCTGCGCACGCCACAGGTGACCGTCGCGCTGGCGATGCTCTGCGAGCGCGCCCTCAAGCTCGAAGGCGTCAGCCGGTTCGCCCTCGTCGCGATGGATTTCGGCCAGGCGACCCCGCTCGCCGGCAGCGATCTCACTCCGGACGAGGTCAAGCAGGCGTCGTGGTCGTACGAGAACGGACGCCCCGTCGGTATCGCAGTCACGGGCGGGGCAGTCAAGCTGATGAAGACCCACCCGGGCGCTGCGGCTCCCGCCTATCTCCCGCTTGCGAGCGGAGTCGCCGTGATCCGGGTCGAGTCGGATCAGGGCGAACCGGGCGAGCTGCGCATGCTCGCGGCGCTCATCGGGCTCGCCGACCTCCTGCTCGACCGGCGGCGCGCAGCGCTGGAAGCAGAGCGAGCTCGCGGTTTCGAGGCCTCGGACCGTCTCAAGGCGGCCATCCTTTCCTCGCTCTCCCACGAGCTCAAGAGCCCGATCGCCTCACTTCGGGCTGGGCTGACCGCCCTACTGGCCCCGCAGGCGGGACTCCAACCGGAGCAGCGTGAGCTGCTTGTCGACCTCGACCGCCAGTCCACGCGTCTCGACCGCATGGTCGGCGACATGCTCGCCCTGTCGCGCCTGGAGGCCGGCCTCGAGCTGGACAAAGAGCCCCACGGTTTTGCCGAGCTGGTCGGGACCGCGCTTCACCGGCTGCGTTCGGACTTGAAGGGGCACGCGGTCTCGGTCGTGCTCCCTGAGGACCTGCCACCCGTTGACGTCGACGAGCTGCAGGTGGGGCGCGTGCTGACGAACCTGCTCGAAAACGCGCTGGAATGGGCGCCCGCGACCGGGGCGATCGCCGTCGGCGCGGTCGCGCGCGAGGCTTTTCTCGAGGCGTGGGTCGAGAATGACGGACCGTCGATCGCGCCGGTGGACCTCGAGCGTGTCTTCGAGACCTTCTGGACCCGTCGCGCGCGTGGAAGCGGCCTGGGACTCGCGATCTGCAAGCGGGTGGTGGAGGCGCATGGAGGAACGATCCGCGCCGAGAATCTCCGCCGCGGCCCGCGCTTCACATTCACCCTGCCGCTGGCTCGAGTCACCGTCCAGCGTTGAGCGGGCGTGTCCTGGTCGTGGACGACGAGGTGGAGATGCAACGCGCCCTTCGCACCGGATTGCGCTACCACGATTTCGAGGTGCATGCGGTGGGGAGCGGGGAGGAGGCGGTGCGCGAGGCCGCCGCCTGGCGGCCGGACGTCATCCTGCTCGACCTCGGGCTCCCCGGCATGGACGGCTTCACCACGCTCAAGGCGCTGCGGCCGGCGACTCGCGCGGCGGTGATCGTGGTCAGCGTCATGCCCGGCGAGAGGGACAAGGTGCGCGCGCTCGACCTTGGCGCCGACGACTACCTCGTCAAGCCCTTCGGAACCGAGGAGCTCGTGGCGAGGATCCGTGCCGTGCTGCGGCGGCAGGCCGACGTCTCGGCCGGAGAACCGGTCGTGCGCACGGGCGATCTGGAGATCGACCTCGGCCGGCGCTCCGTCACGATCGGCGGCCGCGCGGTCCGCCTGACTCCGACCGAGTACGAGCTGCTGCGCTACCTCGCGCTCCATGCCGGCAAGCCTGTCACCCACACGACACTGCTGCGCCAGGTGTGGGGCGAGTACGCGGTCGGCGACAAGTACAACACCCGCTACGTGGTCGCCCAGATCCGCAAGAAGCTGGGCGACGATCCTGCCAACCCGCGCTACATCGTCAACGAGCCGGGCGTGGGATACCGCCTCGAAACCTGACGAGCTCGCCGGCGGCTAGGTTTCGCCGTGGCTGCGGTTGAGGAGGTAGGCGGCGAGGAGGGTCGTGACGACGATGCCGGGTGACCAGCCGATGCCGGTCCCGAACGGGTCGTAGGTGGACAGGTCCACCCCGACGGCCAGGCTGCTGACGGAGGCGAAGACGAGCACGATCAGCATGCCGCGCACGTTTCCGTGCCTTGCGAAGAAGAGCTCCCATCCAAGCGGCCAGCCGCGCCGGTGCGAACGGCGGCGGCCCGGCTGGGCCGCGGCGGCGTGGGCCGCGATGCGCTCGCGCCGGCCCAGGCGGTAGCGTGCCGCGGTCGGCAGTGGCTCGGGCGGAAGATGCTCGACCTCGCGGTCGGGCGGAGGAGGCTCCTCGAGCGGTTCCCAGAGCGGTTGCTTGCGATGGTTCCGGTACAGCACAAAGCTGACGACCCCCAACACGAGCCAGCCGAGATAGATGAACGTCGAGTTGGAGATGTTCTGAAACATGAGCTGCGTGAACACGGTCCCGATCGCGATTGCGCCGACGAGCGACAGGATGGGGATGCTGTCGCGCCCGAACCTGATGTTGCCGGGCATCCGGTAAGGCCGGTAGAGGTCAGGCTCGACGAACCTCAGCCGCATGACGGATAGGTGCGCCGAACAGAATGCGAAGGTCGCGGCCAGTGAGTAGACCGCGCTCATGAGGTCGATCTCTTTGGGGCCGACGAGTATCCCCGGCAACACGAGCAGCCCTGCGGCGAGTCCGAAGATGACGATCGATACGTAAGGCGTCTTGAATCGAGGGTGAAGGGTTCCAAAGAATCGAGGCAGGACGTCGGCGCCGGCTAGCGAGTAGCTCAATCGCGAGATGCCGATCAGCCCTGCGTTGGTAGCGATCACCAGGATCGTGAAGGCGAGGATGCCGACCCAGATCCCGGACCAGAAGGCCAACACCTGGAGGCCTTTGTGAGCGAAGCCGACGGTGACGATTCCAGAAACCGGGTCCGACTTGTAAGCGACGCCGAGGGCGGTGGTGAAGACGCCATGGTCCATCACCACTGGGAAGACGCTCACACCGATGGTGGGCAGAAAGGCCGAGACGAAGAGAACGGCGGCGATGACCCAGAACGTCGCGCGTGGCACCGACCGACCAGGGTTCTTCGCCTCCTCCGAGAGGTTGGAGATGGTTTCGATGCCCGTGTAGCTGACCATAGCGATCGACACCGACGCGAGAAAGTTGCCCCAGGTCGGCGCGACCCCCCAATGGATGTTGTCGATCACAGTCCGGATGTCGAGAAGAATTACCAGTCCGAGGATGACCAGCACGAACTGCGTCACGAGGTCGGTGAACGCCAGCACGAGGTTCAGGACGCTGGACTCCTGGATGCCGATCACGTTCAGGACGATCAGAGCGCAGATGAGGACGACCGTGGCCGCCACATGCCACTCGTCGGTCTTCAGCTGCTGGATCAGAGGTAGGTATCTGCCGAAGATCCCGAGATAGCTGATCGCGAAGTAGGCGGAGATGGAAACCGTCGCCGTGTAGTTCAGCAGCTGGACCCACCCGACCAGGAACCCGATCGGCCCGTTGAATGCGCGACGGGCAAAGCTGGAGCTGCCACCTGCGTGCGGCAGCGCCGCCGTGCCTTCGGCGTAGTTGAGGGCGGTGGTCACGAAGATGAACCCGGCGAGGATGAGCGCCAGCGGGGTGAGTCCCAGCGCAAAGGCCGCGGTGACGCCGAGTGCGTAGTAGATGCTGGAACCGACGTTGCCGTAGCACGCCGCGAAAAGGGACGGCGCGCCGAGGGTGCGTGGCAGCTTGGTGGCGCGCCGGACGACGACCCGCAGGTCCCCGGGGCGGCGGCCGCGCCGGGCGACGGAGTCCGGGCTCATCGGTGCCGAGGTTAATGGATCAGCGCACATCCATACGAGATCCATACGGATCGGGGCTTTGCCCAAACGGCGACCCAACAGTGCTGCTCCTAGCTTGGAGGCATGCGCAGCGCCATCCTGCAGCTTCCGGAAACGCGGTCAGCCGCCCAGCGGCGACACGTCATGCGCGCGGCGCTCCGGCAGCTCGAGCGTGCCGAGATCTATCTCGCAGCGGTGACCTACATGGAGCTGGGCGATCGGGAGGCGGAGCGTGCGCTCGGCCGGCTAACCGCGGATCTCGAGAGTCTCCGGCGGTACCTGAGCGACCAGAGAGCAGCGAGCTCCGAGTGAGCAACGTCATCACGCCGGCCCGCCGGCGCATCAAGGTGCGCGGCGGCCACCTGGGGGCCTTCCTTTGCTGGGCGGTCGTGTTCGCCGACATCGGGACGTCGATCTATTACGTCCCCGGGATCCTCTACGGTCAGTTCGGCGCGCGGTCGGCCATCTTCGTTTTGATGACGCTTTTCGTTTTCATCCTCCTGTGCGTCAAGTACACCGAGGTCACCTGGCGGTACCCAGAGGGTGGTGGTGTGGTGAACGTCTCGTCGCAGGCGCTGCATCCCTTCGTGGGATTGCTCGGCGGGCTTCTCATCCTCGTCGACTACTACCTGACAGCCGGCATCAGCGCGCTCTCCGGCGTCTTCTACCTCGCGGTGCTGGCTCCGGGCCTGATCCCCCTAGCGACCGTGCTGACGGTTGCGGCGCTTGTTCTCCTGGGGATGCTCAACGCCCTGGGTATCAAAGAGAGCGCTCGAGTGACCGCCATCGTCGCGTGCATCGCCGGCGGCGGCCAGCTCCTGGTGGTGATCGCGGTCGCGATCAGCCTCGGGCCGGCCGGCATCATCCACAGCTTCAGCGCGCTGGCGTCCGGCCCACCGTTGCCGGTCAAGACGCTTGTCATCGGATACTCTGCGGCCTTCCTCGCCTTCTCC
>JBGPOC010000148.1:0-6219 GCA_041487825.1 Candidatus Dormibacteraceae bacterium
CCATTCCCGGCGCTCCCGTGGCGGAGCACGGCGCGCATGGCTCGCCCGTGTGATCCTCGTCGCCTTCATCGTGGTGATGGCGGTCGGGCTGATCGGGACGGGGGGGACGATCGGGGTGGTCGACTACTTCGCCGGAGACCTGCCGTCGATCGAGTCGCTGCAATCGGACAGGCTGACCCAGACCAGCCGGATCCTCGACCGCCACGGCAGGCTCATCGAGGCGCTGTACCACCAGAACCGAACCGTGGTCCCGCTGAGCAAGATCAGCATCAAGCTGCAGGACGCGACGATCGATACCGAGGACCGATCCTTCTACGCCAACTCCGGCGTGGACTATCGAAGGCTCACAATCGCGGTCTTCTACGACCTCACTCATCGCTCCGCGACCCTCGGAGGTTCGACCATCACGCAACAGGTCGTGAAGAACAACGTCCTCGACACACAGGAAGCGCAGAGCAAGACCATCAGCCGCAAGTTCCGAGAGCTCGTGCTCGCTGAGGAGCTTGAGCGTCGCTACTCGAAGCAGCAAATCCTCGAGGTCTACCTCAACACCATCAACTACGGCAATGGCGCGTATGGCGCCGAGGCTGCCGCGGAGACCTACTTCCAGGTCCACGCCAACGACCTCACCTGGGCCCAGGCCAGCTTCCTGGCCGGCTTGCCGCAGGCGCCTTCCGATTACGACGTGTTCGGCACGCCCGACCAGCTGGAAGCCGCCAAGGAGCGGTGGCGCCAGGTGCTCGACGGGGTGGTCGCCGTGGGCGACCTGAGCGCCTCCTCCGCAGATGCCGCGTTCGGCAGCGATCTGATCGCGAACATGATCGCCGCGCGCAAGCGACTGCCGGTGCAGCACAACCCCCTCACCGCGCACTTCGTCGATTACGTGGAGCGGTACATAACCAGTCGCTACGGCGAGCAGGCTCTCTATGAGGGAGGTCTTCGGATCACGACCACGCTCGACCTCACCACGCAGCGGGCCGCGGACAAATGGGTCAAGTCAGGGGTGCGCACGTACGCGGTGCGCGGGGTGAACACCGGCGCGATGCTGGTCATGAACCCGAACGACGGTGAGATCCTGGCCATGGTCGGCAGCGCCAACTACAACAACGCGGCCATACGCGGCCAGATCAACCTGACCGGAGTCGACCCTCTCGGCTGGCGCGGAGTGGGATCCTCGTTCAAGGTCTACACGTACGGCGCGGCGCTGAACGCCGGCCTGGTGACCCCGGCGACGTTGCTGAACGACGCCAACGGAGTGATCGGAGGGCACACCTTCAGCGACTGGAACAGCAAGCACGAAGGCTGGATCACGCTGCGCAAAGCGCTGGCGGAGTCGCGCAACCTACCGGCGCTATGGACCTACAGACAGGTCGGTGGCGACCAGGTCGTGTCGTTCATGCACCAGCTCGGCATAACCGCGGCGATCGAAAACCCTGAGGGCGTCGCGACCACGCTCGGCCACGATCCGATCTCCATGGCCGAACACCTTGCCGCCTACTCGGCGTTCGACAACGGCGGCTACAGGATCACGCCACAGCCCGTGCTCAAGGTGACGGACGCCTTCGGCAACGTCCTCGAGTCTTTCGATCCGTCAGCTGTTCGTGTCCAGGTGATCAGCCCCGCCCTCGGCTACGTGATGACGGACCTGTTGAGAGGTCCGGTGAAGGGGTATCTCGGCGACCTTGGCAAGCGGCCCGTGGCGGGGAAGTCGGGGACGACCGAGGCGTACACCGGCTCGATCTTCATCGGGTACACGCCAAACCTCGCGGTCGCCGCCTCCCTCATGCACATCGATGCCGGCCCGAAGTGCAAATCCGGCTACGCATACCTCGCCACGAACTTTCCACCGTCCGGCTGGCAGTGCCCGACGGCGGTCCTGTTCGGAGAGAACGTGGGCATCTCGGTGTTCAAGCCGTTTCTCGAGGAGTACTACGCAAGGCATCCCTGGCCCGCGTTCTGGACGCAGCCGCCAGGGGTGGTGACCCGCATGGTGTGCCCATATGACGGCGGTCACGTGTCCACGGGCGGGTACAACGAGATCTTCCTGAAGGGGATCGGCGAGCCGAGCTACCCGTGCGGCGCAAACCCTCCGCCCGGGGCGCCACCCTACGTGCCGCCGTCGCCGAGCCCTTCGTCAAGTCCGAGCCCATCGGGCACGTCGCCTACGCCCGCGGCCAGTCCGTCCCCGTAGAGAGGTGAGGCTCAACCGAACCGGCATCGCGTTCAGCGCCGCTTACCTTGTGCTGGCGCTGGGATGGATGGCTCTCACCAATCCAGGACCGCCGCTGTTATTCGCGGTCTGGTTCGTTGCGGTCGGCGTCTTCGGCAGCTTCATCCGCGGAGTGGCCAACCAGGTGTCGCTCTCCCGCGCGTACCTCGCAGCGCCGGCGCTTGCGTACTCCGTCGTGCCGGAGAGCATCGGATTGCTGGCCGTGGTGCTCGCGGTTGCGGGCCTCACCGACCTCGTCGATGGAACCATCGCCCGCCGGTTCGACCGGCCTTCGATGTTCGGAGGAGGGCTCGACCCGGTGGTCGACGGTGTTCTGCTGGGCGCGGTTGCGATCGGGCTGGCGTTCAGCGGGACGATTCCGACCTGGCTCGCGCTCGTGATCGTGGCGCGCTATCTGGTGCCGGCGCTGGCCGGGTTGTGGCTGATCACGATGAAGCACCGTCCGGAGCTGCGCCACTCGGTGAGCGGGCAGATATCGACGTCCCTGATCATCGTCCTGGTGGGCGGCATTTGCCTCTTCCGCTTCATGAGCCAGGACGCGAGCAACGTGGTCGCTGGCGCGGAGATCGTCATCCCTGTCGCCACCGCCGCCACGTTTGTCCACCTCGGGTGGATTGCCTTTCGGTCGGTTGCGCCAAGGGCCCGCTAAGATGGGTTGTGGTCGCGCTAAGTGGGGTGCTGGCGGTACCCTGTACCGGCAATCCGCCTTAGCCGGACCGAATTCCCGCGCTGAGGTCAGGGCTCTCACGCCTGGCCGCGGCTAACGGCGTTGAAGGTCGGGACCTGCGCAGCTCGGGTCTCCGAACCCCGTCAGGTCCGGAAGGAAGCAGCGGTAAGGAGAGAACTCGGGGGTGCCGCAGCAATTCGGGCCGGAGCTGTGAACCGCGGTGCGAGCTGGGGGACCTCGATCGAGGTGAGGGTGCGCGGCCGCTCTGTTGTTGTCCCTGTTTGTTGTTGGGTGTAACCGTGACGCATCAAAACAATTGAGTGAAGTCAACGCGTTGCAAGTAGGCCGGATTCATTCCGGCCGTCACCCAAACGTGCACTTCCAAGCGACTGCCAACATTGGCCGGGAGTAACCCCGGGGGGGTCCGTGGGGGGGATCCGCAGATCCCCAACGCGCCTTACCAGAGTCTCTACCGCAAGTACCGGTCGCAGACCTTCGCCGACCTGGTCGGCCAGGAGGCGGCATCGCGGGCGCTGCAGGGGGCGATCATCAGCGCGCGCGTTGCGCACGCGTACCTGTTCAGCGGCAGTCGCGGCACCGGGAAGACCTCGGCGGCACGTTTGCTGGCGAAAGCGCTCAACTGCTCAGGGCGCGCGCGAGATTCCGCCGAGCCGTGCAACAAATGCCAGTCGTGCCTCGAGATGACCGCCGGCTCCGCTCTCGACCTGATCGAGATCGATGCGGCCTCCAACCGAGGCATCGACGAGATCCGCGACCTACGCGAGAAGGTGAACCTGGCGCCGGCTATCGGGCCGTTCAAGGTTTACATCATCGACGAGGCGCACATGCTCACCGAACCCGCGTTTAACGCGCTGCTCAAGACGCTCGAGGAACCTCCCGCCCACGTGGTCTTCGTGCTCTGCACCACTGACGCGCAGAAGATCCCGCTGACGGTGATCGGCCGCTGCCAGCAGTTCGTGTTCCGGCGGCACAGCGAGGAGCAGATCGTGGGCCGTCTCGCGCACATCGCTCAATCGGAGGAGGTGCAGGTCGACGCAGACGCGATGCTGCTGATCGCGCGTACGGCGCAAGGATCGATGCGCGACGCGGTCGGCCTGCTCGACCAACTGGTGCCACTGGCCAGGTATGTGAGGGGGGGGACTCCCCCCCTTGATGCGGCGGGCCCGGCAGAGCCGGATCCCGGCGCACCCCCCCTGGGACGGATCAGCCTCGAGTCGGCGCGATCATTGCTGGGCATCGCCGACCCGCGCCTCCTGGACTCGCTCCTGGACGACGTGCTGGGCGGGCGCGCCGCGGAAGCCCTGGACGAGCTGAACCGCGTCTATTCCGCCGGCGCCGAGCTGCGGCAGGTGGTGCGGGGGTTGATGGAGGGCTGTCGCGACCGGCTGGTGTCGGCCCTGTCACGTCGCGACCACGCGACCGCGCGAAGGCTTTCCAATGTTCTCGACGCCCTTCTCCACCTGGACGGTGAGGTGCGGCGCCACGCCGAGCCTCGCTTCCTGGTCGAGGCCACGTTGGCACGCCTCGCAGTAGAACTGGGCACCGCCGAACAACCTACCCCCGTCCAGAGCGGTAATGAATTGGTCTCTTCCCCGCCCGCGGGGAAGTCCCCGGACGTGCCGGGGGATGGGGGCGAGCCCCGAAAAGCTGCTGAGATCACACCTGCGCCCGCTGTCAGCGCAATCGCCGCCTCAAGCGATGCCGGCACTCTCAGCGCCTGGGCTGGCGTGCTCGACAAGCTGAATCGCACCGTGCGCGCGGCGTACCTCGACGCGCAGCCCGAGGTGGACGGCTCGACGCTGGTGCTGTGGTTTCGCTACGGGTTCCATCACAAGAAAGCCCAGGAGCAGTCGGCGCAGCTGATGCCCCTTGTCCGCGACTGGCTGGGCGCCGGGGTTCGCGTAGATTTTCGGCTGAGGGACGCGCCCGAACCCGGCCCGGGTCCCAAGACGACCGTGAGCCCGGAGGACGACCCGTTCGTTCGCGAGGTGGTGCGCCGGTTCGACGGGCGCGTGACCCGAGTCAAGGAGGTCTCCGAGTGAAGGACCCGATGAAAATGCTGCGCCAGGTTCAGCAGATGCAGGACCGCATGTCCAAGGTTCAGTCGGAGCTCGAAACGGAGACCGTCGACGCGACCGCCGGCGGCGGTGCGGTGCGCGTGGTGGCGACGGGCACCCAGAAGGTGGTGTCGGTGACGATCGACCCGGCGGCCGCTTCCGAGGTGGAGATGCTGCAGGACATGGTGCTGGCCGCCGTCAACGAGGCGATGGAGAAGTCCAAGCAGCTGGCGGCTTCGAAGATGCAGGCGGTCGCCTCGGGGCTGGGCCTTCCCCCCGGTCTGGTGTAGCGGTCGGACTTGCCACAGCTTCCCGAGCCGCTCGAAAGGCTCATCCAGGAGCTGTCGAGGCTGCCCGGCATCGGGCCGAAGACAGCCCAGCGGCTGGCCTTCCACCTTCTACGTGCGGACCGGCAGCGCGCCGAGTCGTTGGCCCAGGCGATCGCTGATGTGAAAGCCAGGATCGGCTACTGCGAGCGCTGCTACAACATCGCAGAGGGGAGCCTGTGCGCCATCTGCGCATCGCCGCGACGGGACGCCTCGGCCCTTTGCGTCGTCGAGTCCGCCCTCGATGTGCTGGCGGTCGAGCGGACGTCGGAGTACAACGGGCTCTACTTCGTGCTCCACGGCGTCATCTCGCCGATCGACGGGATCGGCCCGGACCAGCTCCACGTGCCCCAGCTGCTGGACCGTGTCCGGGAGGAGGGCGTAACCGAGGTCATCGTGGCCACCGATGCCGACATCGAGGGTGAGGCCACGGCCGTCTACCTCCAGCGGGCCCTGACGCCCCTCGGCGCCAAGGTCACGAGGCCGGCCCACGGGCTCCCCGTGGGCGGCGACCTCGAGTACGCCGACGAGCTCACCCTGGCCAGGGCGCTGGCCGGGCGACGGAGCTTTTGACCCCGCTTGCGAGGATTCTGCTCTCGGCCCCCTCGCCCCTAGCCCTCCCCTTCGGGGGGAGGGAGGTTCGGTTCGGACGTGATCTATCTGAAGCGGCCTTGCAATACGAACCCGAACCCCGGTAGAATCCGTGAGTTCCCCTGACGGAAGGCTTCGCGCGCCCTAAAAGGCGCCGGGGTGTCGGGGGTACCAGCACCTTGACAACTGAAGAGTGGGAAAGACTCTGAGAGTCTTATGACTCAGGGCGAAGGCCTTGGGTACTCCGTTTAGACGGAGAGTTTGATCCTGGCTCAGGGTTAACGCTGGCGGCGCGCATAACACATGCAAGTCGAGCGAGGGCTTATC
>JBGPOC010000149.1:0-6205 GCA_041487825.1 Candidatus Dormibacteraceae bacterium
AGGAAGACGGTGTGGATGTCTGGCGCCAGCTTTCGGTTCATCAGTGCCTGTTGAAGCTCTGCATCGAAATCGGAGTATGCGCGCAGCCCCTTGACCAGGGTCGTGGCGCCACGCGAGCGCGCGAACTCGACCGTCAGCCCCGTGAAGCTCGCGACCTCCACCCGATCGCGACCCTTCAACGCCGCCGAGATCAGCTCCATGCGCTCCTCGACGGTGAACAGCGGTTGTCGCTTGTCGGGGTTCGCCGCGACGGCGACGATGAGCCCGTCGAAGATTCCGAGTGCACGGTCGACCACGTCGAGGTGGCCGTTGGTGAACGGGTCGAAGCTGCCGGGGTAGACCGCTGTCCTCGGTTCGTGGTTCATGCGCGAAACACCGTGACCATGGTGTCGCCGTATCGACGCTGCCGGTCGACATGAAGGCGCGCGAGCACGGGCATCTCCTGGCGCCGCGAATGTTCGACCACGACGGTCGCCTCGCTCGACTCGCGGTCGATCGCCTTGAGCGCGCGGTCCAGAACCGCGTCCTCGTATGGGGGGTCCATGAATACGAAACCAGCCCGCTTGATCTCGTCAGGCGATTCCTCGAGCCACCGTACGACATCACCCCGGACTACCCGAGCGCGCGCCTTGAGATCGAGCGTGTCCAAGTTCTGGCGCAGGATAGCAAGACCACGCGGCTCGCGGTCCACGAACGTGACGCCTGCCGCTCCTCGTGACAGCGCCTCGATGCCGAGCGCGCCAGAGCCGGCAAACAGGTCCAGTACGTGGACGCCGGCGATGCCAGGCCCCACGAGGTTGAAGATGGCCTCCTTCACCATGCCCTGGGTCGGCCGGATGCCCTTTGGGGCCTTGAGCCGGCGCCCTCGCGCCTCCCCACCCGCGACGCGCAGCTTTGACATCGCTACTCCAGGCGCGGCGAACGGCCGCTCCACGGCATGGCCTGCTCGAGCTGGGACGCAAGGCCCAGGATCAGAGCTTCTCCGCGCGGAGGGCCAACCAGCTGCACGCCGATCGGTATCCCGGTGGTGTCCATGCCCAGCGGCAGCGATATTGCGGGCTGGCCGGTGCAGTTGTAGGGGAAGGTGAAGCACACGAAATCCATGTACTCGTCGCCCGCGGTCGCGAGCTCGGCTCCGAGGGTGTTGAGCTCCGGAGCCGTCCGGGGCAGGGTCGGGGTGATCAGCACATCGTGCGTGTCCCAGAATCCGACCACCAACCGGCTGTGCATCCGGATCGCGTCGACCGCACGCACGTAATCGACTGCGGAGAGCTGCTTGCCAAACGTGAGCGCGAGAATATTGAACGGATCGAGCACGCTCTCGTCTGAGATCGGCAGCGATCCCAGGCCGGAGACCGCGATGAGCTGAAACGGTCCACGAAACGGTTCGGTGTCGGGCCCCTCCTCGGACACGTGGTGGCCGAGGCCCTCGAGCAGTCGAGCCACGCCGCGAACGCAAGCCGCCACCTCCGGCTCGACAGGGGCGCTAGCACCGACCGTGAACCCGATCCTGAGCGGGCGATCGGCGGGCCGGGCGCGGTCTTCAAAGCGCCCGTCGAAATCCGCCCAGTACGCGTCGCCGGGCAGGTGGCCGGCCATCGCGTCCAATCCCGCGGCGGCGTCGGCAACCGTTCTCGCAATTGATCCGTCCGTGCTGAGGCCGGCCCAGTGCTCTCCTAGCAGGGGGCCCGGCGAGATCCGGCCGCGCGACGGCTTCAGGCCGACGGTGCCGCAGCAGCTCGACGGGATGCGGACCGAGCCGCCGCCATCGGACCCATGAGCGAACGCGCAGAGGCCGGAGGCGACGGCGGCGGCGGCGCCGCCGCTCGAGCCGCCCGCGGAGTGCCCGAGATGCCATGGATTGTGCGTCGCGCCGAACAGGCCGTGCTCCGTCGTGGGCCTCGTGCCGAACTCGGACAGGTTGGTCTTGCCCAGGATCGGGCAGCCCTCCTCCTTGAGTCGGGCCACCGGGAAGAAATCGATGGGGAGCGTCTGGTCCTCGAACGCCCTGGACCCCAGGGTCATCGGATATCCGGCCAGCGAGACGAGATCCTTGATGGAGACTGGCACGCCACGAAGGTGATGGTTGGCATCCTTCGAGCCCGCAGCATCGACTGCGCGCGCCTGCTCGAGCGCCAGCTCCGCAGTGTTCAACACGTATGCGTTGAGCCTGGGGTTCAGTTTCTCGATGCGCTCGAGATATCCCTGCGTCAGCTCCAGCGAGGAGACCTCTCCACGGCGGACCGCCGCCGCCTGCTCAAGCGCGGATGCGTATGGATCCATCACCGGTAATGGTGCCGATTCTCGCGGCGGGATACGGTGTGGCCTCAAAGGACGACTCGAACCGGCTGCTGTTCTCCGGGGGGATCGCCACCAGGAGGCCCCCGCTTGTCTGCGCGTCACACAGCATCAGCTGGTCCAGCTCGGGGGTGCCGCCCCAATCGACCAGATCCCTGTACGCGGCGTGGTTGCGGCGGCTGCCACCCGAGAACAGGTCGAGTCGGGCAAGGTCTCTGACCCCGTCCATGAACGGGACCGCACGCAGGTCGATTTCGGCGCCGCCGGCGAGGTTGGAGAGGTGACCGATCAGTCCGAAGCCCGTGACATCGGTCGCGGCAGTCGCCCCACAGTCGACCATGGCGGCCGACCCGGCACGATTGAGATGCATCATCACCTCGACTGCGCGGCGTTCGAGCGCGGGTGGGCACAGCCCACGCTTGACCGCGGTCGTGACGAGGCCCGATCCGAGAGGCTTGGTCAGGTACAGGTGGTCGCCGGGTCGCGCGCCGTCGTGGGTGACGATGCGATCCGGGTGCACCTCGCCAATGACCGCGTAACCGAACTTGGGCTCCGGGTCGTCGACGGAGTGGCCCCCGACCACGGCGATGCCGGCTTCGCTCATCTTGGCGGCGCCGCCGGAGACGATCTTCTCCAGCAGTCCCGTGCCGAGCTTCTCGCGCGGGAAGGCCGTGATGCCTAGCGCGAAGAGCGGCCGCGCGCCCATCGCATACACGTCGCTCAGCGCGTTGGCCGCGCCGATGGCGCCAAACTCGGCGGGGTCGTCGACGATCGGGGTGAAGAAGTCGACGGTGGCCACCAGGGCGCGATCAGGAGCGATTCGGTAGACGGCTGCGTCATCGCGGGCGGAAACACCGACCATGACGTTGGGGTCGAGGATCGGAGGCAGCGCCCCCAGCACCTGCCCGAGCTCCAGGGGACTGAGCTTGCAAGCGCAGCCCGCCCCGTGGCTGTACTCCGTCAAACGAAGAGGCCGGAGCTGTTCCATCGCTCTAAGTATGGTTCTCGGGAACAGGACGGCCCCTGCGACGCCGCGCGCCTCGTCCCCCGCGAAGCGGGGAGGACAATTGGGCCTATGGCGTTGGTGTTCGCGGCGATCGCGCCGCATGGCGGGCTTGCGATCGAGGAGGCATGCACGCCCGAGGAGCGCGGCCTCGCGGCCGCCACGCGCGCCGGCATGGAGGAGCTCGGCCGCCTGTTCGCCGCGGCCCGGCCCCAGGTCGTAGTGGTCGCAACCCCGCACAACGTCCACATCCCGGGCGCGCTGGGAGTCCTGGTCGCAGGCCGCGTGGCGGGTCGCCTCGGGGGCGCGCCGCCATCGATCGCACTCGACGTTCCCACCGAGCTGACCCTCGCGTGGCTGCTGCTGGATGCGCTTGCCGCTTCGAACGTGCCCTCGGTCGGCGTGAGCTTCGGCTCGAACGATCCCGTTGACGCCACCGCGCCGATGGATTGGGGTGTGCTGATCCCGCTGTGGTTCATGGGCGGCCGGCACGATCCGCCGCTGCCACTCGTGGTCGTCACGCCGGCGCGCGACCTTCCGGCCGCCGACCACGTCGGCGCGGGCGCCGCGATCGCCGCCGCCGCATCCGCGTCGGGGCTCAGGGTTGCGTTCATCGCCAGCGCCGACCACGGACACGCCCACGACCCTGCGGGACCTTACGGCTACCATCCCGCCGCGGGCGAATACGACCGGCTGATCTGCGAGCTCGTGCAGGGCGAGCGCCTCGATCGGCTTGCTGACATCCCGCTCGAGCTCGTCGAGGAGGCAAAGGCCGACAGCTGGTGGCAGCTGCTCATGCTTCACGGCGCCACGGTCAACGGCTGGCGCGGAAGGCTCGTCTCTTACGAAGCGCCGACCTACTTCGGCATGCTGACCGCCGCGTATGAGCCTTCCTTGCCGGCTCGGACGCACGTCAGCCGCGGTACCGCATCACCGCCTCGAAAACGCAGTGCGCGCCAAACTCGAGGGCGCTGACCGGCACCCGCTCGTCGGCCGCGTGGATGGTGGTGGACCCGTTGAAGTCCGGCGGGTTGTTCAGGGGCAGGAATCCATAGGTCCGGATTCCCAGTCGGGCGAAATGACGTGCGTCGGTTCCCCCGGTGACTAGGTATGGCAGCGGGAAGCATCCGGGATCGGCTTCGCGCAGAACCGAGGAGAAGAGCTCGAGCTGTGACAGGTCGATCTCGGGCTGGGCCGGACCAACCAGCTGAACCTCGAGCTCCGGCTCCGGCCCGATCACCTCACGGAGCTCGCGCAGCATGTCCTCGGGCCCGAAGCCGGGCAGCAGCCGGCCGTCGAGCTGAACCGAAACCTCACTCGGGATCACATTGATCTTCAGCCCGCCGGAGACGATCGTAGCGTTCACGGTGTTGTGCAGCGCGGCGTCGAGATTGCGCCCCAGCGAACCCATCTCCGACAGCGCGGCGTCTGCGCGCGCCGGGTCGAGGAGCGTGGCCATCTTGTTCCTCCAGGGCTCGTCGAGGGCATCTCGCATCCCCTCGATCAGCAGCTTGACCGGAGGCGTGAGGTGCACCGGCAGCCGTGCGCTGTCGAGCGTGGTGAGCAGGGCGCCGAGCTTCGCCATGGCGCCCCCGCGCGCCGGAATCGAACCATGACCGCCGGGGCCGCGCAGGGTCGCGAGGACCTGGCACCCGCGCTTCTCGGAGACCATGATCGGATAGAACCGGCGGCCGCCCAGGTGCTGGACCACGCCGCCGGACTCCCCGATCGCATGCCGCATCCCGGAGAAGAGCTCGGGATGGTTGTCGACCAGCCACCTGGCTCCGTGGTTGCCTCCCGCCTCCTCATCGGCCAGGACGGTGAGGACGAGGTCGCCGGGAGCCCCGCCCCGTGCGCGCGCTTGAAGGAGTGCGCTCACCATCATCGCCACACCACCCTTCATGTCGAGCGCGCCCCGACCCCACAGGTAGCCGTCGACGATCTCGCCGCCGAACGGTTGGTGACGCCATTCCTGGTTGACCGTCGTGACCACGTCCACGTGCCCCTGGAGCAGGAGCGGAGGCGCCTCGCCCCGGCCCTTGAGACGCGCCACGAGGTTGGGACGGCCGCGGGCGCTCTCGTACCTCTCGCTCTCGATGCCGGCGCCGTGCAGCAGCCGCTCGATGAGCTCGACGGCGATGTGCTCCATCCCGGGAGGGTTGGTCGTATCGAGCTGTATCAGGTTGCGCGTCAGCTCGACGACAAAGGGCAACGCAGCCACGCTGGCACTCTACCCCAGCGGCCCACTAGCACAGCAGGGTTGGCCGGGGTCCCCCCGGCCATGACTTTGTCCCTCTTCAACACCCAGCGTGGCGTGGAGAAACCAATCCTTCGATAGATCCCATCGATATACCGGAAAAGAGCAGCGCCTCGGCGAAGCCGACGCGCGATGAGGGAAACCATCCGGGTTTCCCTCATAAGGCGGGTCGTAGACCCCGCCTTTTAGCTGATCGAGGTTTGCTCGAGGCGGCGCGCGACCGCGGCTTTCAGGACCGGGTGATGCTCGAATCCCGCGTCCGACTGCATGACCCGCTCCGCCTCCTGCCTCACCTCGCTCAACAGCTCCGGATGCTCCAGTGCCTGCATCGCCACGTCGGACATCCCGTGCTGGCGAGGCCCCATGAGCTCACCCATGCCCCGGATCCTCAAGTCCTCCTCGGCCAACCTGAAACCGTCGCGAATACGTGTGAGCAGGCTGAGTCTCTCGGTTGTGGCTTCCGAGGGGTCGTCCGACAGCAGAAGGCAGTGGCTCTGCCCCGGCCCCCGACCAACGCGTCCGCGAAACTGGTGGAGCTGGGCGAGCCCGAACCGCTCCGCGCCCTCGATCATCATCACCGTGGCGTTGGGCACATCCACCCCCACCTCGACCACCGCGGTCGCGACCAGGACATGCGTGTCGCCCCT